>JBJOQA010000019.1:0-5998 GCA_046050225.1 Bacteroidota bacterium
CTGCAGGATATTGGAATCCGGCCGGACTTGTTGGCGTTCAAGATCATCCCGAAGTAAATGCCATGCATGCATCTTATTTTGCCGGTATCGGAAAATTTGATTACGCCTCGGTTGCTTTTCCTATTCAAGATAATCGTCGCACCATCGGCATTTCGCTGCTTCGCTTTGCGGTAGATGACATTCCCAATACCTTATTTTTAGTGGAGCCCGACGGTCGAGTGAATTACAACAATATTCAAACATTCTCCTCTGCCGATTACGCAGTACTGTTGTCGTTTGCCCAAAATATGATTGAGGATGAAGATCGAAGATTGAGTTTTGGTGTAAATGCAAAAATCATTCATAGAGGGGTGGGTAAATTTGCCAAAGCCTGGGGTTTTGGTATTGATGCAGGTGTTCAATTACATGGAGATAATTGGAAACTAGGTTTGGTTGCACGTGATTTAACGAGCACCTTCAATGCATGGAAATTTACATTTACCGAAAAAGAAAAAGAAGTTTTATATCTCACCAATAACGATATTCCGGTTAAATCAACCGAAATCACCGCTCCTCGTTTAATTTTAGGCGGTAGTTATGATTTTCATATTACTGATGCGTTTCAATTAACCACCGAAGCAAACCTTAATGTAACCTTCGACGGAAAACGAAATACACTGGTATCTTCTAATCCCATCAGTATCGATCCGGGCTTAGGCTTGGAAGCTTCCATCAATGAATCTTTCTTTATTCGTGCGGGCATCAATAATTTTCAAAAGGCATTGGCTGATGGCGATACACTAAATCAAAAAAAGGTTTGGATTTTTCAACCGAGTTTAGGCGCAGGTTTTAAAATTGGTAATGTAGGTATTGATTATGCCTATACCAATTTGGCCAATCAAAGCAACCCGCTATATACCCATGTATTCTCGCTAAAAGTGAACCTGAAAAAGAAAGAAAACTAATCACTCCAAATTCAATTTCAACCAACGAATATGAAAAAAATTGTTGTAGCCCTTTTATTGATGTTTGCAGCGCATTATGTGCAAGCGCAACTTAATAATAGTTGGATCGATTACAATAAAACCTATTATAAATTTCACGTTTCTAAAACCGGATTATATCGCATTAATCAATCGGTGCTTTCTAGCATTGGATTAAGCAATATACCGGCCGAACAATTTCAATTGTGGCGCAATGGCGAACAGGTTCGCTTATTTACTTCTGCAGCTACAGGAGCTTTAGGCGCAGGTGGATATATTGAATTTTGGGGCAAGATGAATGATGGCGTGTCGGATAAAACATTATACATTAAACCGGGTTATCAACTATGCGATAGCTTTAGTTTGTTTACCGATACTGCAGCCTATTTTCTTACTGTTAATCCTGCTGTTGCGCAAAACCTGCGATTTACAACAACCGTTAATAATGTTGCGGGTAATACACTAACTGCCGAAAAGTATTTTATGCGCACCGTTGCCGGACCATATAAATCTAAGCTCAATGGTGGTTATGCAGTTAAAGTGGGTGAGTTTGTTTATTCCTCTTCTTATGAATTAGGTGAGGGTTGGACTAGCTTTGATGCAGCTCCCGGCGCCGGTTTGGATATCTATAAAGAATTTTATGGGCTAAATGTTTATACAGCAGGACCGCCGAATAGTGTATCTTTTTATGTTTCGGCATTTGGTAATGCGCTCAATATGCGCAATTTTAGAGTGAAGTTCTTTGGCAATACCATCTTAGATATGCCGATGAACTTTTTTGATACTGTTAAAACGAGGGTAGATAACTTATCATTAAGCTTATTACAAAACCCTAACTATTTGCAAATTGCCATGAACGGTACATCCTCCGTTGCAACAGATAGGGTGGTAGTTGCTGATGTTCAGGTAACTTATCCTGCTACTTTTAATTTTAACAATGAAAAGCAGTTTTACTTTAATCTTCCGGCTTCTGCCAATGGAAATTATGTGGTAATTGATAATTTTAATTATGGTGCTTCTTTACCGGTATTATATAGTTTAACAGATGGAAAACGCTTTGTAGGTGATACATTGGCCGGTAAAGTAAGATTTGCCTTGCCTGGATCAACAGAAGATAACCGTAAATTTTTATTGGTAAATGAAGAAACAAATAACATTACTAATGTAACGGCATTAACTACACGTAATTTTGTTGATTATAATTTGCCTGCCAATCAAGGTAATTATGTGATTATAAGTAATCCAATTTTGTATAATGACGGATCCGGCAATAACTATGTTGAGCAATATCGTCAGTATCGTAGTACAGCTAATGGTGGTTCTTACAATACTAAAATTGTTTCTATTGATGAATTAACCGATCAATTTGGTTTTGGTATTTCAAAACACCCGGCCGCTATTCGCGATTTCATTCGTTTTGCCAATGCGCAATTTAATCCTGCATTAAAATACGTTTTCATAATCGGACGTGGCGTAAATGCCAGTGAGGCTCGTACCTATGAAACTGATGCGGTATTACAAAGAATTGATATGGTACCGACTTTTGGTTGGCCTGCCTCTGATGTGATGTTAGCTTGCGAACCGGGCACCTACGTTCCTTTAGTTCCAATTGGGCGTTTGGCAGCCGTTACCGGAACGGAAATCAAACATTATCTGGATAAAGTAATTGAATACGAAACGGTACAAAGAGATCCGTTACAAACAATTGCCAACAAAGCCTGGATGAAAAATATCGTTCATGTAATTGGAGGATCGGATAGTATTGAAAATGCACAATTCACCGGTTATATGAATACTTACAAACGTATTGTAGAAGATTCATTATTTGGCGGTAAAGTTGAAACCTTTGTAAAATCATCTACTTCAGCAGTAGAACAAGCCAGCGGTGATCGCATCGAACAATTAATCAATGAGGGCGTAAGTGAAATTGGTTATTTTGGTCACTCATCTGCCAATACCTTGGCGTTTAACTTGAGCAGTCCTGAAGTGTATACCAATGCCGGTAAATATCCTTTCTTCAATGTAAGTGGTTGTAGTGCCGGTAATTTCTTTACGTTTGATCCCGGTCGTTTGGCCAACAATCTAACAATTTCAGAAAAATATGTATTAGCCGAACGACGCGGTAGTATTGCATTTATAGCGAGTACCCATTTAGGTATTCCGCCTTTCTTACATTTTTACAATACCGAATTGTATAATAATTATTCGCGTAGATATTATGGAAATACCTTGGGTAATATTATTCGCGCAAGTATAGCAGCATTAGGCTCTAATTCAACTTCGCTTAATTATTATACCCGAGTTCACTTAGAGGAAATTAATTTACATGGAGATCCTGCCATTAAGGTCAATAATTTTGCTTCGCCCGATTATACGGTAGAGGAAGCCAATGTTAAAGTAAGTCCGAATTTGATTTCCGTTGCCGATAATAGTTTTGACTTAAGTATAAAAACCTTTAATATCGGTAAGGCAGTGAATGATTCCATTCGTGTATTAGTAACTAGAAAATTATCGAATGATTCTGTTCAGGTTTTATATGATCATCGAATTAAAGCCACTTTATATAGCGACTCATTTAATTTAGTTATTCCTATTAATCCAATTACCGATAAGGGTAGAAATTTAATTACGGTTACCGTAGATGCGGATAATGCTATTGATGAAATGTCTGAAACGAATAACTCGGTTACAAAAGAATTCTTTATTTATGAAGATGAAATTCGCCCGGTAACACCTTATAATTATGCCATAGTTAATCAAAGTAATATTGTATTTACCGCTTCAACGGCTAATCCACTAGTTACACAACGGCAGTTTGTTATGCAAATTGATACTACCGAATTATTTAACTCACCCTTTAAAAAAGAATATACCGTTACCGGAAACGGCGGCTTAATTCAATTTACACCTACCAACATTACCTACACGGACGGTACGGTATATTATTGGAGAACGTCGATGGTTCCATTAAATAACACCCAAGTTATTTGGAATAATTTCTCCTTTGTTTATTTGCCTAATAGTAGTGACGGGTTTAATCAGTCGCATTATTTCCAACATAAAAAAAGCACTTACAGCAGTAAAATTAAATTAGATGCAGATCGTGTTTTCAGATATACGGATGTAAATAAAAATCTCATCATAAATACCGGTTTATATCCTGCTGCCGATTATGATCGTATCGATGTAAATCTCGATTTTGATCAGCTCGAACTGTATGGTTGTATTTATAATTCTTTGCAGTTTATGGTTTATGATTCTTTAACCTTACAACCTTGGAAGAATTTCAACTATGCTAGTGGAACGGGTAGGTTTGGTAGCTGGCCAATTTGTAGCGGCCCAACACGTAATTCATTTGAATTCCCATACACCAATGCGCTTTATCGCAAAAGAGCCATGGACTTTTTGGATAGTATTCCGGCGGGCATGTTTGTATCAATTACCAATTTGGGTAATGCCAATTCAAATAACACATTTATTAGTGATTGGCAGGCCGATCAAAATACATTGGGTGCGGGTAATTCGCTGTATCACAAACTGAAAGCAATGGGCTTTGATAAAATTGACAGTTTTACCAGAAATCTGCCATTTGTGTATTTCTTTAAAAAAGGAAGCAACACTTTCCCTAAACGCGAAGTGATGGGTAGCACTTCAGTTGACCTATTGAGTGAAAGCATCATCATGCAAGTGCGTAATCAAGAGGGTGTTATTGAATCTCCCGCATTTGGACCGGCTAGAAGTTGGTCGAGCTTACACTGGCGCGGTGAAAGTGTGGATGCAGTGTTAACCGACAACGTTAAAATTGAAGTGGTGGGTGTGAAAGCCACCGGCGAAAATGAATTGCTGCGTATTATTACGCCTGCAACAGATACCTCATTGGCTTTTGTAAATGCCAATACTTATCCATACTTGAAACTAAGAATGCAAAATACCGATCGCGAAAATTCTACACCGCAGCAGTTAACCTATTGGAGAATTAATGCTGATTTATTACCGGAAGGTGCTGTTGCGCCAAATATCTGGTATAAAATGAAGGATACGGTTGAACAAGGTGAAACGGTTTCTTTCGAATTAGCGTTCAAAAATATCAGCACAACGGCCTTTGATAGTTTAAAGGTTAAATTAGCACTTACGGATAAAAATAACGTCACGCATTTCTTTAGTATTCCAAAACAAAAAGCATTGCAACCCAATGATACCGTTACTATGCGCTATCAAATTGATACCCGAAATTATCCGGGTGCCAATACACTAAATGTGGTGTTTAATCCGGAAGAGGATCAGCCGGAGCAATACTTGTTTAACAATTTTATGTTTAAAGATTTGTATGTGCGTGAAGATCGTATGAATCCGTTATTGGATGTTACATTTGATGGCATTCACATCTTAAGCAGGGATATTGTAGCTGCGAAACCCAATATCTTAATTCGTTTAAAAGATGAAAGTCGATTCTTGGCGCTACAAGATACCGCCTTATTAAAAGTGATGGTTAGGTATCCGGATGGAACCCTGCATAATTATTATTTTGATCAAAATATGCGCTTCAATCCTGCAACGCTTTCAGGAGGGGATAATACCGCATCCATTGATTTTAATCCAACTTTCACCGAAGATGGCGAATACGAATTAATTGTTACCGGTAGGGATGTGGTTGGTAATAAAGCCGGAAATATTGAATATAAGGTAGTGTTTAGCGTAATTAATACGCCAATGATTAGTAATTTATTGAACTACCCGAATCCGTTTACTACTTCCACAGCCTTTGTATTTACAATTACGGGTAGTGAAGTTCCGCAAAACCTGCGCATACAAATTTTAACTATAACCGGTAAAGTGGTGAAAGAAATTACAAAAGCAGAACTTACAGATTTGCATGTGGGTAGAAATATCACCGAATATAAATGGGATGGAACCGATATGTACGGTCAGCAATTAGCAAATGGCGTGTATTTGTATCGCGTAATTACCAACCTAAATGGTAAATCTTTAGATAAATATCGCTCTGAAGGAGAAAAAACCGACCAGTATTTTAAAGC
>JBJOQA010000020.1:0-2548 GCA_046050225.1 Bacteroidota bacterium
GCTTACGATTATAAGCGTAATTCAAAAGGCGAAATCGTTGTGGATGCAAATGGTTATCCGCAAAGAGGTGAATTGATGAAAATGGGTAGCGTATTACCAACTTTATATGGTGGTTTTAATAACGAATTCAATTACAAAAATGTAACCTTCTCTTTCTTGATTGATTACAATTTTGGAAACAAAATTCTTTCAGCTACTAGCTACTATTCTATCTTAAGAGGTTTAAATCAAATGACGTTAACCGGTAGAGAAGGTGGTATTACCACAGGCGTTACCGAAGGTGGTGCAACTAACACTGTTGCCGCTGATGCGCAAGGTTATTACAGAGCGCTTGCACAACAAGTTACTGCTACCCACGTATTGGATGGCGATTTCATCAAATTACGTCAAGTGAATTTAGGTTATACTTTGCCTAAAAACATCGTAAATAAATTGGCTATTTTCAGTTCAGTTCAGGTTTCATTTGTGGCTAGAAATCTTGCCATCTTAATGAAGAAATCTGATAATATTGATCCTGAAGCAACCTTTAGTTCAAATGTTAGATACTATGGTATTGAAGGAACCAGTCTTCCTGCTACCCGTTCTTACGGTATCAACTTAAACCTGAAATTCAAAAAATAATTTTTGAAATTATTTTAAACCTAAAAAGAATTTAAATGAAAAAAATATTTTTATATACAGGGGTGGCGGTAGTAATGCTACAGGCCGCTTGCACAAAAGACTTTAAGGAGATCAACACCGATCCTACACAGTCATCACCTGCAAATTTCAACTCCGACTATTTTTTAACTAATAGTCAAGCAAATTATATTGCTGCAATTACCGGTTACGAAGGTTCCATCCTTTTTCAAAGTGGATGGTCTCAAGTTTTTGCTTCTACTACATCCGGTGCTGCAAATTATTATAGCAATATGGATAAGTATGTTCCTTCGGGAAATACCAATGATTATGCTGCTAGATTGTGGAGAAGAAACTATCGCGCTGCAAGCTTGGCAGATGAAATCATTAAAAACTATGGTGCTGATGCCAACAAAGTAAACGTTGTAGCTGCTGCCACTATCATGAAAGTGCTTTGCATGCAAAGTATTACAGATGCTTATGGCGATTGCCCTTACTCAGAAGCATTTAAAGGAGCAAGCGGTTTAACCTTACCAAAATATGATAAACAACAAGATGTTTATACCGCTATGTTGGCTGATTTGGATGCGGCATTAACCAAATTTGATGCATCTAAACCAATTCCGGCTGCTGATGTAATCTATGCAGGTGATGTAGCTAAATGGAAAAAATTCGGTTATTCTTTAATGTTACGTTTAGCGATGCGTTTAACCAAAGTTGATGCCGTTAAAGCAAAATTATATGCCGAAAAAGCAGCAGCAGGTGGCACTTTTGCAAGCTTCGCTGATGATGCAGTTATTAAAGGAAATGATGCTAACGGATACCGTAGCGAAAACTCTCGTTCATTAGGTACGCCTGCCGATTTTTATCAAGTTAGATGGAGCAAAACTTTAATTGATTTTCTTAAAGCTACTACCGATCCACGTGTTAGCGTAATCGCAGAAGTTCCGCAAGCAGGATTGGCTGCAAACCAAAATGTTGGTTTAGCCGGAGACAATACATTTGCCAATCAATTAGGTTTACCAAATGGTTGGGATATGGATGGCGGTGCAACAGATATTTCAAACTCACCAGGCTATCCCGGTGCAACCGGTACAGGTGGTGATGCTACTGCAATCGGTAAATACTCTCGCCCTCGTTCTGTTATTTATACAGATTTAAACAGCGGTCAATTTGTATTAACTTATGCCGAAACAGAATTGTTGTTGGCAGAAGCTGCAGTAAGAGGTTGGAGTGTTGGTGCGAATGCAACCACACACTATAGCAATGCATTGTCTGGCGCTTTACAAACATTGGTAAACTTTAATTCAAATGGTGCCATCAGCGCAGCAACCGCAAATGCATATGCTGCAGCTAATCCATTAAATACCGCTTCAACAGATGCATCTTTAAAAATGATTAATGAGCAATATTGGGCTACTACCGGTATTTTGATGAATTTTAATGAAGCATGGAATAACTGGAAAAGATCAGGATATCCTGCATTGGCACCGGTTTCTTATACCGGTAACTTCTCCGGCGGTGCAATTCCAAGAAGACAAATTTATCCAACCGAAGAAGCTTCCAGCAATGGCGATAACTATCGCACAGGTGTTGCAAGCTTAACCGGTGGTGATACTTGGACTTCAAGAGTATGGTGGGATAGATAATCTTAAGAAAAGTTCTCTTATGAAAAATATTTTCAAATTGCAAATTAGGCTTTGGTATTAATTCAAACAGGGCTATCCTCGTGATAGTCCTGTTTTTGTTTGTAATACAAATGCACCAAAATTTAGTGCTGTGTAATTAGTTTTAATCCGTACCTTTTTGATTACTCTTGCTCCTCGTAATTTAATACTCACCGGTATGATGCGTAATTTGCTATTCTGCTGTTTGTTTTTGATAATTGGAAAATTATTGAACGCACAATCTCCTCTTTTTAAGCAACGCG
>JBJOQA010000021.1:0-6272 GCA_046050225.1 Bacteroidota bacterium
TTCTGCGGGTTTCAATTTCGACTTCGCTAACTTTTAAATTCATTTGTTTGGTAGCCACATCAATTTCAATAATATCATCATCTTGCACCAAACCAATTAAGCCACCATCAAAGGCTTCGGGAGTAATATGTCCTACCACAAAACCGTGCGATCCTCCACTAAAACGGCCATCGGTAATTAAGGCAACATCTTTGCCCAATCCTGCGCCGGTAATGGCTGCGGTGGGTTTAAGCATTTCGGGCATACCTGGTGCGCCCTTCGGACCTTCGTATCTAATCACCACCACATCACCTTTTTTCACTCTTCCGCTGGCGATACCTGCAACCAAATCTTTTTCACCGTCGAACACGCGAGCAGGACCTTCAAATCGCTCTCCTTCTTTACCGCTAATTTTGGCTACGCTTCCCTTTTCGGCGAGGTTACCGTATAAAATTTGTAAGTGTCCGGTTGCTTTAAGCGGCTGCTCTAAAGGCAGTATAATTTTTTGTGTATCAAAATTCAAATCCGGTACTTCTGCTAAATTTTCGGCTAAAGTTTTTCCGGTTACGGTTAAGCAATCACCATGCAATAAACCTTTCTGCAATAGATATTTCATTACTGCCGGAACACCGCCGTGCGCATGTAATTCTTGCATTAAATATTTACCGCTTGGCTTGAAATCGGCCAGTACCGGGGTTTTATCGCTGATACGTTGAAAATCATCTTGCGTTAATTCAACATCCACACTTTTTGCCATCGCTATCAAATGCAATACGGCATTGGTGCTACCGCCAAAAATCATCACCGTTGTAATGGCATTTTCAAATGCTTTTTTGGTCATGATATCTTTGGGCTTAATATCTTTTTCAAGCAATACTTTAATCGCTTTTCCGGCAGCTAAGCATTCTTGTTGTTTGGCTTCGCTGATAGCAGGGTTGCTCGACGAAAATGGCAAACTCATACCCAATGCTTCAATAGCACTCGCCATCGTGTTGGCCGTATACATGCCGCCACAGGCGCCGGCACCGGGACAACTATGTTGTACAATTCCTTTAAAATCGGCCTCGTCTAATTGACCGGCAATTTTTTGTCCGAGTGCTTCAAAAGATGAAATGATATTCAATTCTTGTCCTTTGTAATGACCCGGTGCAATGGTACCGCCATACACCATGATACTCGGGCGGTTCAGACGCCCCATGGCGATAATAGAACCCGGCATATTTTTATCACATCCCGGTAGGGCAATTAAACCATCATAATAAAAACCACCGCATACACTTTCGATACTATCTGCAATTAAATCGCGACTTACCAAACTGTAGCGCATACCATCGGTACCATTACTAATTCCATCACTAATCCCAATGGTATTAAAAATCAGTCCAACTAAATCATTATCCCACACTCCTTTCTTCACCACTTTAGCCAAATCGTTCAGGTGCATGTTGCAGGTATTACCATCGTATCCCATACTGGCAATTCCTACTTGGGCTTTTCGCATATCCGCTTCCGTTAGTCCAATTCCATATAACATAGCTTGGGCTGCTGGTTGGGTCTCATCTTGGGTTAGTACTTTCGAAAATTTATTGATATCGCACATATTTTTTGTTTGTGGGCATTTGTAAAAAATCTCAGCAGTTGTTGTGTCACTCACTTCAACTGCAGTGCAACGCTGGTCGTTAGGCTACACGTACTTGTTCAAATGGTTTTTCCAGCACTTTAGCTTTATAAGCTTTTTGTATCGTGCTGCTAATCGCTTCCTCCCAATTTAATTTAAAGGCAATGCCATCTAAGGAATCTAATTCCACCACTTCGGCGGCAGTACCGCAAAAAAATCCTGCATCTGCACCGCGCATTTCTTCGGGTGTAAAAAATTTCTCTACTACTTCAATACCTAATTCGGCACAAATTTCTTTTACCGAAGCGCGGGTGATTCCGGGTAAGATATTGCCGGTGGCAGGCGTATATAACACACCATCTTTTTCAAAAAACACATTTGCACCTGGGCCTTCGGCTACATAGCCGTTTGCATCTAATAATAAGGCTTCGTCATATCCGGCATCTTTCGCTTCCTGACAAGCCAGGATGGAGTTTACATAATGACCGCTCACTTTTGCATCCACATGAAATCCGTTAGGATTCGGGCGACGGTAAGAAGAAGTCATTACCCGCATTTTGTTCGCGAGATAACCGTTCGTCCACTCCCATGCTTCAATTGCGAGATAACATTCTCGTCCTTTTGATAAAGACATATTGGGTGAGCAAAGCACGATGGGACGTACATAGGCATCGGTAAAACCGTTCAACTTTAAAACTTCATAAGTAAGTTCGGTGAGTTGTTCGGTGGTATAATGAAAAGGCATTTTCATCACTTCGGCCGAATAGCGTAAGCGATCGTAATGTTCTTTTGCTTTAAAAATTTTGGTGCCGCCATTTACGGGATAAGCGCGAATGCCTTCAAACACCGCATATCCGTAATGCAAGCTTTGCCCATATAAATTAGTAGAAGCATCTTGGGCTTTTACAAATTGTCCGTTAAAATAAATAACCGTGTTTTCGTTGTAATACATGATAGCTGTTGATATAAACGGGTGAATAATAAAAAACCCGCCTCATTGCTGAAGGCGGGTTGTATACTTAGTTTCTTTTTACAATTTTATACGCCTCCAGGTAAGTCAGGAATAATAATAATCACCACCACAATAATAATTGCGGTAACCACGGTAATGACATTATATAAATTCCTGTTCAGCATGAAGGATGTATCTGTTGTAAATATACACCCGCTAGTCTAAATAAAGAACTATAGCAAGCAATTTTTTTTTGTTTACAAGGGGTTGGGGATCGTATCTACCTAAATGATGGTTGACTTACGTAATTCGATGTTCTCTTTGTGAATGGTACCCGGAATTTTTCCGATTACAAAATCACTAATCAAATCACCGATGGTGCTGGTGAAATAAAAATTCACCGGATCAATATCTTTGGTTACGAAATTATTTTGCAAGGTCCATTCTACCGCAACCCTTACCAGCGCTGCTTCTTCCGTCATACCAAAATGATCGAGCAACATGGCAGCCGATAAAATAGAACCGATTGGATTGGCTATATCTTTACCTGCCGCTTGCGGATAGGAACCATGAATTGGTTCAAACAATGCGGTACCATTACCTACTGAAGCAGATGGCAACATACCCAATGAACCACTCAATACGCTTGCTTCATCACTGATGATATCGCCAAACATATTTTCGGTTAGGATCACATCAAACTGACTTGGATTAACAATCAATTGCATGGCTGCATTATCTACAAACATGTAATCAACTGCTACATCGCTATATTCAGCCGCAATGCCTTGTACCACCTTACGCCATAGGCGAGAAGTGTCTAATACATTGGCTTTGTCTACCAAGGTTAATTTTTTACGACGTTGACGCGCATAGCCGAATGCTAAGTGGGCAATGCGTTCTATTTCACTACGACTATAACCGCATTCATCACTGGCATAATTGCCATCTTCGCTAGTATGTTTTTTACCGAAATAAATACCGCCGGTAAGCTCACGAAAGATGATACAATCTACCCCTTCCAATTGCTTGGGTTTAAGCGGTGATAAATGTTGTAAGCTAGGATAAGTAGTAATCGGGCGAATATTGGCGAATAATTGCAAGGCTTTGCGAATGCCTAAAATCCCTTGTTCGGGGCGCACTTTTGCAGCAGGATCGTTATCATATTTTGGATGGCCAACTGCCCCAAACAAAACACCATCACTTGCTAAGCAGACTTCAACAGTTTCTTCGGGTAATGCAGATCCGGTTTCATCAATAGCGGCTGCGCCAATTAAAGCTTCGGTAAATTCAAATTCGTGATTAAAACGTTCGGCAATGGCATTTAAAACTTTAACCGATTGTGCGGTTACTTCGGGGCCGATGCCATCTCCGTTTAATAATGCGATTTTCTTAAGCATGAGTTGTCTCCTGTTGGTTTTCGTATTGTATGATGTTTTGTTGAATACTTAATAGATAATCGATATCATCGTATCCATTGAGCAAGCAAGTTTTTTTATAGGCATTAATGTCAAAGCTTTCCGTAGCACCTGTTGCCGGAATGCTAATGGTTTGTGCTTCGAGGTTAATCACAATTTCGGCAGCAGCATCTTGTTCAAAAATTTGTTGCAAGAAGGCTTCAGAAACGGTTACCGGTAATAAGCCGTTATTGAGTGCATTGTTTTTAAAAATATCGGCGAAGAAGCTACTTACTACGGCTTTAAATCCATAATCTACTATGGCCCAAGCCGCATGTTCGCGCGAAGATCCGCAACCAAAATTTTTGGCTGCAACCAGTATATCGCCGGCAAATTGTGTTTGATTTAAAACAAAATCGGTTTTAGGTTGCGCCTCGTCGTCGTTATTAAAACGCCAATCGCGAAACAAGTTTTTACCAAAACCATCGCGCGTGGTGGCTTTTAAAAAACGTGCAGGAATGATTTGATCGGTATCCACGTTTTCGATATTGAGTGGAACAAAACGCGATTGAATAATATTTACTTTAGGTTTGCTCATGTTGTTGTTGGGTGCTTCAGTTCAATAATTCTCTTACATCTGTGATATATCCGGTGATAGCTGCGGCTGCGGCGGTTAATGGACTTGCCAATAAAGTACGTGCGCCGGCGCCTTGTCTACCTTCAAAATTTCTATTGCTGGTTGAAACGCAATATTTACCTGCCGGAATTTTATCTTCATTCATGCCTAAGCAAGCACTGCAGCCCGGTTGGCGTAATTGAAAACCGGCGGCTTCAAATACTTTATCTATCCCTTCAGCTTTTGCTTGTTGTTCTACTTGTTTAGAGCCGGGCACAATCCACACTTCTACCTCAGCGGCTTTTTGACGACCTTTTACAAAATCGGCCACCAAGCGCAGATCTTCAATACGCGAATTGGTGCAACTGCCGATGAAGACATAATCAATTTTTTGTCCTTTGATGGGCGTACCTTCTTGTAAGCCCATATAGGCTAAAGATTTTGCCAAGCCCGAGCGATCTTGCTCGATGATGGTAGCAGGTGTTGGTAAGTTAGCACTCACCGGAATCCCCATCCCTGGATTGGTACCGTAAGTGATCATGGGTTGAATATCGGCTGCGTTGATATGCACTTCCCGATCAAATACTGCATCTTCATCCGAAAACAGGGTTTTCCAGTAAGCAAGCGATGTATCCCAATCGCTACCTTGCGGCGCGAATGTTTTTCCTTTTACGTAAGAGAAAGTTGTTTCGTCGGGTGCAATTAATCCACAGCGACCGCCCATTTCAATACTCATATTGCAAATGGTCATGCGAGCTTCCATGCTCAAATTACGGATGGCAGATCCCGCAAACTCAACAGCGTAGCCGGTTGCGCCACTTGCCGAAATTTGCGATAATATATAAAGCACAATATCTTTTGATAAAACGCCTTTGTTCAACTCCCCTTCTACATTGATGCGCATCAATTTGGGTTTTGATTGCAATAAGCATTGGGTAGCTAAAACCATTTCTACTTCGCTGGTACCAATACCAAAGGCAATACTGCCAAATGCACCATGCGTGCTGGTATGACTATCACCGCACACAATGGTCATACCCGGTTGGGTAATGCCTAACTCCGGACCAATTACGTGTACGATACCCTGATAGGGATGTCCTAAACCATATAACTCAACACCATGCTCGGCACAGTTTTGAATTAAGGCCTCTACTTGTTTGCGACTTAACTCTTCTTTGATGGGAAGATGCTGATTTAAAGTAGGCACATTATGATCGGCGGTGGCAACAGTTTGTTTCGGGCGAAATACCTTAATGCCGCGCTGATTAAGTCCGTTAAAAGCTTGCGGACTAGTTACTTCGTGAATAAAGTGTTTGTCGATATACAACACTGATGGGCCATTGTCAATTTCTTGCACAATGTGCTTCTCCCATATTTTTTCAAATAATGTTTTAGCCAAGCGGAAAAATTTTAATAATCGATAGCAATAAAATCCTAAACAGTAGTCGCTTGAAGGTCTTTCGCCATCAAGTTTAAATCTTCATCAGTCACTTCTTTCTTTTTATCGGCAACTTGTAAAAATTGCTCATAGAGCGCATCTACTTCGTCGCGATTAAACGTGAAACCTAATTTTTGAAAACGGAAAGCCAAAGCACTTCTTCCGCTACGCGCGGTTAATACAATTTTACTTTCTTCGGCACCCACTTCTTCTGGCGCTATAATTTCATAGTTCTGTGCATTTTTTAAGAAGCCATCTTGGTGAATGCCGCT
>JBJOQA010000022.1:0-21450 GCA_046050225.1 Bacteroidota bacterium
CGTAGGTTTTCACCTGTTGATTTAAAAATTCCTTCAATGGCTTGGGATTGGCGATTCCACAAACCAGTAATACACTTAAACCTTCTTGTAACTTACATTGCAAATTGGGTTGAAACAAATGTGTAGGCAAACTATAATCAAAACTTGTAAAATAAACCTTTTGTTTAACTCCTGCACCTAACTCCATCAATAATTGCCGTTTTGTTGCATCCTCCATGGTTGCGGGGCACTTTGTAACCACAATTATTTCTGCACGACTCGCACTACTGCGAATATCTCTTAAATCTCCGGCGGGCAAGGCAAAATCTCTTGTATATAAATTTGAATATTCGGTTAGTAAAATATTTAGCCCTGCTGTTACTGTGCGATGTTGAAATGCATCATCCAAAATAATCACCTCCGTACCGGGTTTTTCTTGCAATAATTGAGGAATAGCCTCCAACCTTTCCTCGCCAACCGCAACCGTAACATCAGGAAACTTTCGATGAAATTGCATAGGCTCATCGCCAATTTCTAAAGCTGTTGTGTTTTCTCCGGCAATACCGAAACCTTTAGTTTTTCTTTTGTATCCTCTGCTAATGGTAGCAGTTTGAAATTGCTGGTGCAACAAACGCAACAATAACTCAACCATTGGGGTTTTTCCGGTACCCCCCACCGCCAAATTTCCAACACAAATTATCGGAAAATTAAATTTACTTGATTTGAGCACCTGCTTATCAAATAAGCGATTACGTATCCATATCACCAGCCAATACAGCAAGGATATAGGGAACAACATATATCTAAAACTTTTTAACAACCTATTTTTTGATTAAAGTTACTATCATTTAAAGAGAATTAAAACCGATAGGTTTTTTCGGGCGTAATAACCAAATGGAGCGGAATATCCCATTGATTAACATCTTTTATTTTTTCCACCGGAGCAAAATAAGAGAAGCCAATAAACAAACAATTAGAACGACATTGCGCCAATAAACGATCATAATAACCTTTACCGTAACCTACACGAAATCCATTTTGATCAAAACAAAGCAATGGCACAATTACCATATCCAAATCTTGAGGAGACACAATTATATCAGAAATGGGTTCTGCAATTTTATAACGATTTAACACAAATTCAGTTTCATCAGAAGCATATTTACATTGCATTTCATTGGAAGTAGTTTTTTCATCAATTACAGGATAGGCCAACTTACATTGAGGTTGTTGAAACTTACAATAATCCGTTACCCAAATTGGATCAAACTCTTGCATTTGCGCCATGGCAGCATAAGTTAAAATCCATTCCCCAATTGCTATGCCGGCCTGCTGAAATTGAATAAGCATTAAATCATCCCATCTCGCAATTGTTTGTTCCGACAATGCTGCACGTTGAAGACGATATGTAGCTCTTAATTCTTTTTTGGCAGCCATTTTAAGATCCATTAAGAAGTAACCTAATTAACTGAACCTTGAAGATTAAGGTTGTATAAATATTGAAAAGATAGTCGTACCGTAATTACGTTCAGCTTTATAATGTTCAAAATTTTTATAATTATTTCGAGGTGTATGTTCCAAAACAAACCAACCTTTTGAACGTAATAATCCATGTTCAAAAATCTTTAAAGGCAACTGATCAATGGTACCTAAGGCATAAGGCGGTCCGGCAAAAATAAAATCAAACTGATCATGACAAGTTTCGATAAACTTAAACACATCTGATTTAACTAATTTTAATTGATTAAAGGCCAGTTGTTGAGATGTGTTTTTAATAAAGTCATACATTGCTGTGTCCTTTTCAACAATGGTAGCATCTACAACGCCTCTACTCATTAACTCATAACTTATACATCCGGTACCTCCAAACAAGTCAAGCGTTTTTAGCGTATCGATTTCCAAATTATTTTGAATCACATTAAACAAACCTTCTTTGGCGATATCGGTGGTGGGCCTTGTATGCGGCATCGACACCGGTGGTGAAATTCTTCTACCGCCATGTATTCCGCTAATTATACGCATGCTGCAATTTCAAATAGATGACTAAAATAATGAGACGGCAATTGTTTTACATCCTCCGAATAAGAAAAAGATTCCGGTAAACTACTAAAAACAATTTCATCAAAATATTGACTTATTTCTCGGCATAATACAGAAGATTGATCAATTCGTCCATGCAATTGCAATTCCACATTTGAAGGATCTACCTGGTAGGCATTACAAGTTTGCAATAAAAAATACACTGCATCATCCGGACTAAAGAAATTGAATGATTGCATCACCTGCAATTTACCATCAACAAGTAACATGGCATTAAGATGATTGTTGCCAAATATGCAATACAAATGATTTGCTGAAAAGCTTTGCACGTAAGGCAGTATAGATTGCAAATGCATTTTTTCATCTGAAATAAACAGATAGGACAAAACCTCATCTAACTTACGTGAAATGGCGAAAATATTGTATAAGTTATGCTTATACATAAAATCGGTGTACAATACGTTATCACTCATATCACCAAATAGCAATTCAAGCATTTGTCGATTTGAGGTATGATTTTTATAAGCCGGAGGCACCAATAATGTTTGTGGAAAATCATACACCAAAGTAATCTTCTTAAACACCAATTGTAGTACCGGATTGTCGGCAATGATGCGTTTTAGCAAATCGCATAATGTGGTGGTATCGGAAGATATAGCCACATCATATACAGCAAGTGCATGGCAATGCTGTTGATTATCGATAATTACATAAGAAACGCCTTGATACCCAACTTGAACAATTAAACTTGGTTCATTAGGGGTATTTGTTTTGTCAAGAAAATCAAAAGCTGCTTTCAAAAATTTGCTGTTTGCAGCAAAATAAAGATATTTTTACAACTTATGGAAAGTGGAGTTATAAATAGGGATTTAAAAGTACAAGTAACTAACCGACAAATACTGTCGTTAGCGCTTCCCATTACCTTGGCAATTCTGATTCCACAGATTAATATGCTTACCAACAGTATATTCTTGGGGAATTTAAGTACAGAAGCTTTAGGCAATGCAGGGGTTACCGGTGTTTTTTATTTAATTTTTGCAGTAGCAGGTCATGGATTGAATAACTCAGTTCAATCAGTATTGTCGAGGTATGCCGGCAGCGATGACCCCGCAGCCTTTAAAACAGTTTTGGCACAGGGTATTAGAATTAGCCTTCAATTTGCATTAGTTGGCATATTGTTTACTTGGCTTGCAGCTCCGTTAATTTTGCAATTAGTGGCTGACCCTGTTGCTTATCCGCAAGAAATTAGTTTTTTAAAAATCAGAATAATAGGGCTTCCATTTTTATATTTATTTCAAATGGGAAATGCTTTTTTAGTGGCCTCATTAAATAGCAAACACCTGATTACGGGGTTTATTGCCGAAGCATTGATGAATATCCTTTTTGATTATTTGCTAATATTTGGGCATGCCGGATTTCCGGCGCTTGGATTTAATGGTGCGGCATGGGCTTCAGTTTTGGCAGAAATTACCGGATGTATTGTGGTATTTGCCGTTATATTTAAAAGTGGCTTAAAACAAACCTATTCGCTATTTAGTGACTTTAGTTTTAATAAGGAAAAGACTAAACAAATTATGACTATCGCCATTCCGTTGGTGTTACAATTTGTTATTAGTGTTACAACCTGGTTGGTTTTCTTCTTTTTAATTGAATCGCTGCATGATGAAAAGGCAAAAGCAATCAGTAATACCATGCGTAATGTATTTGGCTTAGCCGGTGTTTTTGTTTGGGCATTTTCAGGTACAACCAATACCATGGTCAGTAATTTAATTGGTCAAGGCAGACAAGATAAAGTGATTGAAGCCATCAATCGTATTATGCTGTGGAGCATTGGGCTTTGCATCTTTATGTGTTTATTGATTAATATTTCGCCTGCAACATTTTTTAGTTTATTCGGGCAAGGAGAAAGTTTTATTGCAGCAGGCGTTCCGGTATTAAGAATGGTATCAATTGCCATTTTAATCATGAGTATGGGCAATGTTTGGTTAAATGGCGTTACCGGAACAGGAAAAACCACCGTTAATCTTGGAATTGAAATCATTGCTATTTCATTATACCTCGGATACACCATTTATTTTGTAAAATTCAACTTTCAATCTCTAGCCTTCGCATGGAGTAACGAATTAGTTTATTGGAGTTCAATTTTACTCATGTCGTTCTTCTATTTGAAATCCGGCAAATGGAAAAGGCCATTTTAATTGAACAATTTATAAAAAAAGAAAAGCTGCACGATTAATGTGCAGCTTTTCTTTTTTTATAAACTTATTTAACGTCTATCTTATTGAGCCGACAATACCGTTAGTTTAACATTCGGATTTACCGTTAAAGTTGCCCCCGGCATCAAATTAACTTTATTCACCGTTAAATCAAAAGTTAATACAGGAAAAGGTTTTGCATGCCCGTAAACATATACCGTACTTGTTTGAGATGGAATTAAACCTCCTTCCCAATTTGCACAATCACTCATGTCTGTTGTTCCTTTATTACCGGTCCAAATACTTACATTGGTAGGTACTTGAGATTCGGAAACTCTAGTATTTACGGTAGTTGGCGCTGTGTAGTTTACATTAACCCAAGCTTTTTGACCAACGGTGCTTTCATTGGTATTTCTAACTTTTACGTTATACCATCCATCAACCGGAACGTTATAAGTAACCGTAGTAGGATTGGCAACTGTTGAAACCGCACTTGCAGTAGCAACTTGAACGCCATTTCTATCGTAAAGCGTAATAGTTAAATCACGGCCGTCGGTTTCAGGCAATACTTTTGCGGTAATGGTAGTACCGCTCGCTGCATATACCCTTCCGGCAACTCTTTCATTGGTTGCATTGGTAGGCAAGCTACCACCTTGACCTAATGATTTACAATGGCTATCTCCTAAATCGTCGGCCATTTCCCATTCTTGCGTGGTGCTTGTTACACGACCCGGTGCATAGCTAGCCAAATAACTATAGATATCATCTACGGTATTAAAAGTTACGCCGGCTGGTTTAGGTGCCCAAAATGAATAACCATGGCCACGTGCGCCGGAAATATTATGTCCTACAGGAGCAGTTTTAATTAATACACGGCTATCAGCAAAAACGGTGGTAGTAGTAACCCCATGTGCACCTGAATAATCAATTAAATCTTTGCCAATTAAAGAAGCATCCACCGTTACCCAAACCTCTTGATCGGTTGTGTTATTGGTGGCAGAGCTAAATGCATCGGTAATACCGATTACGGCTTTACCTTTACGCTCAATAACTAAGTGATCGCCACTGCTGCCTTTTGCATAAACAGGAGCATTTGCGCCACCCATCGCGGTTGGTACACTATATTCACCGTCTTTTACTTGTAACTTAGAATGAGCTTGGATAATGTTTACGATATCTGCACGAACAGGTAAATCGGTTTCAGAGGTAGGTAAGTGTGACCAACGTTTTCCGGTAGTTCCTAAATCAAATAAATCCTCCATATACAACATCGGATTTCCGTCTATTGCAAAAACAGCTGCGTAGGCTGCAGCCAATCTTGGTTCGCGTGGATCAACATGTGCGCCATTTCCTCCCAATTCATTTCCCATATCCCATCCGCTATTATCACCCAAAGGCTTCAAGAAATTTCCAACTTTACCGGCAGCAGTATCCAATTTTGGACGGAAAGTATCATGACTATTAACAAATGGAACGGTACGATATACTCTTTTAGTTCCGCTATTATAATCAAAATATCTTTTAGACTGTTGTGACCCAGGCAGGCTTTGCATATTATAACCACCTTGAGATAAAACCATACTGTAAATGCCACCACTTGCGCTATAACCTCTATAGCTAAAATCAAAGGCACCGGTATGCTCTTCATAAACCGGACCTACAGCATCTCTGCCGCGTGCAACATTAGCCACATAATTATCTAAATCAGATGCACCGGATACCCATTCTGCAAAATTGAGCATATTTTGGCCACCCGCTGCCCAAGATGGCACATTGTATTTTGCGTCTAGAATATAATCCTTTTGCGTAGGTATGTCAAAGTGTTTAACGGCATCAAACCTGAAACCATCAATACCTGTTTGTTTTACGAACCATTTAACCATTTCACGAACATTCGTATTCATGTAATTGGAAGTTTGTGCAGGATTATAATAAGGACGCGTAACACCATTGATGGTTACGGTTCCAGAGGTTGGGATATTGGAACTTTGTCCAAATGCACCAGCGGATGCATAATCAATATCCGGTCCCCAAAAAGTTCCGCAAATATCACCACCTGTACAATTATTAGCCGCATTCGGATGAAAGTTTTGAAAGTTCTTTGCCCATCTACCGGCACGAGAGAAATAATCATTTTGGCTTTCATCCAAAGCCGGTGTTTTATAACTTACGTATCTAAAATTTTTGTAACCACTGGCTGTGCGTGTAGAGTAGGACGATTCGGGATCTTGACCGCCATTACCACCGGTATTTGTTCCTGCATCAGCACTATGATTGAGCACCATATCTTCTACCACCTCAATTCCGTTTGCGTGCAATACAGCAATCAAACGTAATAATTCATCTTTGGTACCCAAGCGGGTGCGTGTTCCTACTAAATAATTATTAGGCGGTAATGAGTCACGATTTCCTCCTCCCTTTTGGTATTTATCTCCCAAATCATAGTGGTCAAAGGGAATGTAACCAACTGAACCAGGACTGGCATTTTTGGCAGCAGGAGGAATCCAAACGGCATCAACACCCATTGATTTTAAGCGAGGGGCTAATTCGGTTAGGTAGTTCGCCCATCCAAATGGAAAATTACCATTCCAATAATCCCACCAAAAACCTTGTAAAACTACTTTCTTTACGTAGGTAGTGGGTTGTGCTTGCGTAACCGGGGCATAAATAAATGCGGATCCAAACAAGCAAAAGGCTAGCAAGAGCCTACTCATTTTTTTAGTTGGGGAATATGCTTTTTTCATATGAAATTTTATCGTGTAAAATTTACACGAATATAGTTAACAAATCGACATTTTAAAAATTGCCATGTATAAAGTTTTACGAAAAAAGAAACTTTCAAACGATTGCAACTGAATGAAAAGGCAATTAATCAACCACAAAATGAAAAATATTTAAAAAAGTGACCTATTCAAAATGAAATAAACTCCGGCGTGTTTAATGTTTTAAACGCAAAAACCTATTTTGCTTCAAAAAAAACTGAAGCGCTAAAAAGTTAACAATTACACTAACTTTGTTGTGTTATAAAACTATTGCTTGTTAAAAAATGCGTCAAATGAAAAAAGAAGTTTATGTAATTGCCGCTGTCCGCACCCCATTGGGCAGTTTTGGAGGTTCACTAAAGGGGTTTACAGCTACTCAATTAGGTGCTATTGCTATTAAAGGAGCTTTAGAAAAGGCTGGTGTTGCACCTACCGAGGTGAATGATGTTTTAATGGGTTGTGTGATTCAGGCAAATTTAGGACAAGCCCCTGCCCGCCAAGCTGCTAAATTCGCAGGTTTGGCCGACGAAGTAAATTGTACTACCATCAATAAAGTATGCGCAAGTGGCATGAAAGCTATTGCCCAAGCTACCCAAAGTATTTTATTAGGCGATGCAGACGTAGTAATTGCCGGCGGTATGGAAAGCATGAGCAATGTGCCATTTTATTCAGACACGATGCGTTGGGGAAATAAATATGGCCATGTACAACTACTTGATGGTTTAGCAAAAGATGGTTTAACCGATGTTTATGATGGAAAAGCGATGGGAAATGCAGCCGACATGTGTGCAGCAACCTGTGGAATTTCAAGAGAAGATCAAGATGCTTTTGCCATAGAAAGTTATAAGCGTTCGCAAGCTGCGATTCAGGCAGGAAAATTTGATGCCGAAATTGTACCGGTACCGATTCCGCAACGCAAAGGAGATCCGATCTTATTTGCAAAAGATGAAGAACCCTTTAATGTGAAATTTGATAAAATACCTGAATTGCGTGGCGCTTTTAGCAAAGAAGGAACTGTTACGGCTGCAAATGCTAGTACCATGAATGATGGAGCAGCTGCACTTTTATTAATGAGTAAAGAAAAAGCCGAGGCATTAGGCCTAAAACCTATTGCTAAAATTGTTGGTTACGCCGATGCAGAGCAAGCACCGGAATGGTTCACCACTACCCCTGCGTTAGCCGTACCAAAAGCGGTTGCAAAAGCAGGTTTATCGATGACGGATATTGATTATTTTGAATTGAATGAAGCATTTGCAGTGGTAGGAATAGAAAATTCAAAAAGAATGCAATTAGATCCTGCCAAGGTGAACGTAAACGGCGGTGCTGTATCAATTGGCCATCCATTAGGCTGTAGTGGCGCACGCATTATTGTTACTTTAATTCAAGTATTAAAACAAAACAAGGGTAAATATGGAGCTGCAGGTATTTGTAATGGTGGTGGAGGAGCCAGTGCATTGGTTATTGAAAATGTAGATTAAGTTTTTTGATAAATAAACAAACTGCCGAATCAAAATTATTATTGATTCGGCAGTTTTGTTTTACTAACATTAAGTTGTTGTTGAAAACCTATCGGTAAGTTTTACAATTAGGTACTTACATTTGAAAAGATTTTCAATCGATAAACTTAAAATATAACATGACGCCTGAAAGATTTGAAAGACTTACTTCGGTGCTAAATAAGCGCCAACCTGATATTACAGTTGTGTTAGAGAATGTTTTTGACCCACATAATATTTCAGCCGTAATGCGCACCTGCGATGCAGTAGGATTACAAGATATTTTCATATTGAGTACACGCATGCCGCCCCATAAAAAATGGGGAGCCAAAAGTTCTTCAAGCGCTGCCAAATGGCTTACGATTCATCAATATACCGACACAGAAGCTTGTTTTAAGGAATTAAGAAAACGTTATGCGCGTATTTACACCACCCACTTAAGTTCAGACGCTGTTGGATTGCATGACTTAAAACTATCTGAGCCGGTTGCACTTGTTTTTGGAAATGAACATTTTGGCGTTAGTGAAGAAATAATAAAAATGGCGGATGGTAATTTCATTATACCGCAAGTGGGTATTATTAAATCGCTGAATATTTCGGTTGCCTGTGCAGTAACCTTGTACGAGGCTTATCGACAAAAGAACCAGGCAGGGCATTTTGATGAACCTCGTTTAGCACCAGGTCAATTACAAAATTTACAAGAACAATGGGGCGTTTTAGATGATTCTACCGATTAATACAATCAGAAATTTCCCCTTTTTAATAAAGCTACATCCTACTTTAAAATTAAAATTAGCTCGCATGAAGAATACGCTGCTCTCCATCCTTTTTACTTATTGTTTATCGCTGGCTATGGCACAATCTAAAAAGCCATTAGACCATACCGTTTATGACCAATGGAAATCATTGGGTGAACGTTTAATAAGTAAGGATGGCAACTATGTAGCCTATACCGTAAACCCGCAAGAAGGCGATGGTGAACTGGTGATTCAAAATCCGCAAAGCGGTTATAAAAAAATTATTGCGCGCGGTTATAGCGTGGTTATAAGCCATGACAGCAAGTATTTATTTTGTAAGATAAAAGCTCCTTTTCAGGATACTCGCCAAGCAAGAATAAAAAAGAAGAAAGCAGACGATATGCCGAAAGACTCTATTGCTATTGTAGAATTAGGCACCGACAGTGTTTGGAAAAAAAGTAGAATTAAATCATTTAAAATTCCGGAGAAAGGCGGCAGCTTAGCGGCAATTTTATTGGAAAAGAAACTCGCCGATCCTGAAAAACGAAAACCCAAAATTGATACTCTTACCAATAGCGACAAGTTGTTAAAGCTTGCCGATTCCATTATAAAAAAATCTATTGATTCAATCAAAGGCGAAATCTCACAAGATCAATTATTGGCAATAAGTAAAAAAGCTGCCAATGAAATTATTCGTCAAAAAAATAAGGATAACGAATGGGTAACTGATGCCGAAGGTGACGACAATGCGTCCGGCAGCGGATCAGGCGGAACCGAGTTAATGCTTTGGCAACCCGAGCAAAAAAAACCAATCAATTTTACCTCCGTAAACAATTATTTATTTGACAAATTTGGCAAGTACCTACTCATTGAAACCGGTAAAATCCCAAAAGACAGTTTGAGTAAGGCCAGTTTAATTTTATTGGAATTAAGCACACTTAAAGCAGATACATTTTTCACCAACTTCAATGATGTAAAAAATTACAGTTTTGATGAAAATGGCACCCAATTGGCATTTACTGCGGAAAGAGACAGTAGTGAAAAGTCGTTACAAAAATTCTATAAACTTTGGCATTTTAAACCTGGATCAGATAGTGCACGTTTATTAGTAGATCGAAATCGCGTAGGTATGCCTATTGGTTTTACTGTTAGCGAAAATGCAAGTTTAAAGTTCAGTAAAAATGGCAAAAAATTATTTTTTGGAACAGCCCCAATTCCTGCACCAAAAGACACCACCCTTGTAGATTTTGAATTAGCGCGATTAGATGTTTGGCATTATAAAGACGAATACCTGCAAACGCAGCAGCTCCGACAACTAGATGCATCCTTGAAAAAAAGCTATACCGCGGTTTATGATATTTATGATGATAGGTTGTTACAAATTGGTAGCGACAGTATGGATCGCATTAATTTGGCCAATGAAGGTGATGCTAATTGGGTGTTAGCTCAATCCAATAAGGCTGATCGCATTGCTGCTCAATGGAAAGGAAGATCTTATAACCATGCATGGGTTGTATCCTTAGAAAACGGACAAAGGGAGCCTGTTTTTTCAAATAAATATGCCAATGCAACGGCATCTCCTTCCGGCAAATATGTTTACTGGTACGATGATGAAACCAGAAAATACTACAACTATGATGTTACTAGTAAGAAAACAAATATCTTATCTGCCGGCATAACAACCTCTCTTTTTGATGAGAAAAATGATGTCCCTGATTTTCCGAATGAATACGGTATTATGGGATGGTTAAAAAATGATGAAGCAGCGTTTATATATGACCGTTATGACATATACAAAGTTGATCCTAAAGGCCTCAAGAAACCTGAAAGAATTAGCAACCATTATAATTCAACCAGTGGAATTGATAGCTTTTCGGGAAGAAGTCAAGCAACCGTTTTAAGGTTCATCAATGTTGATCCGGAGTTCCGTTATTTTGATTCAGACAAAAACTATCTTTTCACCCTTTTTAATGAAAAAACAAAAGGTTCGCGATTGCAGTTTAGACAACTCGCTGCAAAATCGTCAATTGAACAATTAGATTATCCTGAAAATTTTAGTACTGCAAGGCATACACAATCTGAAAATGGACAAACCCTCATTTTTAGTACAGAAAATTATCAGCAAGCACCCAATTACTCTTATTATAATTTACAAACAGCACCGAGAGTAAGTATATTTAGCAAATCCGGAAATGTTTTGGCCAAAATGATTATTAATTCAGTAAAACTATCTGATATCAACCCGCAACAAAAAGAGTTCAATTGGGGAAGTGCAGAATTATTTTCGTGGAAGGCCTATAATGGAAAAGTAACACAAGGCATTGTTTACAAACCGGAAGACTTTGATCCCAAAAAGAAATATCCTTTGATTTGTTATTTTTATGAAACCCTAACCGACGGACTTTATACCTATCATGCACCGGCACCAACACCGAGTAGATTAAATATCTCCTTTTTTGTGAGTAGAGGTTACATTGTTTTAGCACCAGACATTTACTATACCAATGGTCATCCCGGAGATGCGGCCTACGACCATATTGTTAGTGGTGCAAGGGCATTAGTAAAACAAGGCTTTATAGACAGCACTAAAATTGGCATTCAGGGACAAAGCTGGGGCGGTTATCAGGTGGCTTATTTAATAACCCGTACCAATCTATTTGCAGCAGCATGGGCAGGCGCACCCGTGGCCAACATGACGAGTGCCTATGGCGGAATTCGTTGGGAAAGCGGCCTTAACCGTCAATTTCAATACGAAAAACAACAAAGTAGAATTGGTGCAAATCTTTGGGAAAAAACCAATTTATATTTAAGTAACTCTCCATTATTTTATTTACCAAAAGTTACCACCCCACTAGCGATTATGCATAATGATGCAGATGGTGCGGTTCCTTGGTATCAAGGTATAGAATTATATACCGGATTAAGAAGATTAGGAAAACCGGTTTGGTTACTGAATTATAACGGAGAAGCACACAACCTGGTGGAAAGAAGAAATAGAAAAGATATTCAAATCCGCGAACAACAGTTTTTCGATTGGTTGTTAAAAGGGGAAAAACCAACACGCTGGATAACAGAGGGCGTTCCGGCCATAAACAAAGGCAAGGATTGGGGTTTATAAATTAATAAAAAATACACCGAAATTCTCGGTGTATTTTTTTATCCGGATGTCAAATAAAAAGGAGAACGACTACCATAATTGATTGCCAATTGGTTTCGTTCTCCTAAACTTTCAGCTAATAATGTTCCTACACACATTAAAGAAAGCATTGCAAATATGTGATATTCCTTTTAAATAAAAACAGAACTAAGTATTTTCTGATAAGGATTTAGCAAAGATTTAATATTGAAACAACATTAGATCAACCCTTATATTTGTTTAGCGTTTTAAATAGTCAATTAAAAGCCAAAATACTAAACAAAAAACCGCATGCAATACTGGTTGCAAACTTATAGGTCGCTTGCACATCATTGCCATAAAAAGGTTGGTTTGGTTGTATTTTATCTGCTACTAACACTAAACGGAAAATCTCAAAATCTTCAACTTACGCTTCAAGTTATAGACGAAAAGGGATTACCGGTTGCCGGTGCTAACATTCAAATTTCGCAGGAACGACATAGCTGCGATAGCCTTGGCAATATTGCTTTTCAAAAACCCAAAGGAATTTATTTTCTCTCCATTACTGCTGTTGATTTTTTCTCCTATCAGCAGAAAATAGATCTTCAAAAAAATGAAGTTCGAACCATTATCCTTAAACGTCGTGAAAGTTTATTATCCAATGTAACTGTTTATGCAAGTAGAAATATTAGCAGAAACCAAGCGGGCGTACAAATTATTCAAAGCGAACAAATTAAAAAACTACCGGTTATTTTAGGAGAAGTAGACCCCTTAAAATCGATCACGCTACTACCGGGCGTAAAAAATGGCGGTGAAGCCAGTGCCGGCATTTATGTACGAGGTGGAGGCCCGGATCAAAATTTAGTTTTATTGGACGGTGTGCAAGTGTATAACCCTAATCATTTGTTTGGATTTTTCAGCATCTTTAATGGAGATGCCATTCAATCGGTAGAGGTAATAAAGGGCGGCATGCCGGCAGAATATGGCGGCCGTTTAAGTAGCGTTATCAATATGAAAACCCGAGAAGGCAATAAAGACAGCATTGCGGGAAGCGGGGGCATCGGACTCATTGCAACACGACTTTCTTTAGAAGGACCATTACTGCATAAGCACGCATCCTTTATTATCAGCGCAAGAAGAACTTATATTGATCAAATTGCAAAAGCTGTTGCAAAAAAACAAATTGGCAACAACGGCTATTTTTTTTACGACCTAAATGGGAAAGCCGATTTTCATTTAGGATTAAAAAATGAATTATCCTTGAATTTTTACAGTGGCAGTGACCATTTTACTTTTTCAAGAAATAATGATGGCCGAACAACAAATTTTGACACCGATTGGGGAAATCAATTATTTGGCTTGCAATGGAAACAACAGCTTAGCAAAAAAATAAAACAACAAACCAGCATTATCATCAATCGATTTAGTTTAGACAGCAAATTTGGATTTGGCACCATCAATTTTGTGTTTACCTCCGGATTGCAGGACAAACAAATCAATAGCAATTGGATATACCAACCCAATAATTGGATGAAAATAAAATGGGGTGCAACCTATACATGGCACCAGTTTAAGCCCGGAGCAGGTGGAGCTACTGTAGGTGTGCAAGAATTTAAATCTTTATTGTCGAAACAATTTGCACAAGAAGGTGCTATTTATGCCCAAACCGACATCAATCTATTTCCAAATTTGAATTTAATCACCGGCCTGCGCTATAGTTACTTTAAACAAACCGGTCCAACAAAAATCATTGAATATGGCTCAGATGGTATTCCCACGGGCAATAACATCTCTTATAGATCAGGAGAAACCATTGCCAGTTATGCGAATCCGGAACCTAGATTAAGTTTACTCTACAAAACAGATGAACAATCTAGCATAAAAAGTTCTTTTTCTAAAACTGTTCAATATTTACACTTGGCCACTACGAGCAGTGCCTCCTTCCCTAGCGACTTGTGGGTACCTAGTGGTAGAAAAATCAAACCCGGGATAGCATTACAATACACATTGGGCTATTTTAGAAACTTCAATAATAACCTGTTTGAATGGAGTGTTGAAGCTTATTTCAAAAAAATGGACCATCAAATAGAATTTAAACCCGGTGCACAACTACTACTTAATCAAAACTTAGAAGGAGAAATGATTTTTGGTACCGGAAAGGCATATGGCATAGAGTTGTTTTTGCAAAAAAGAAGAGGCAAACTTACCGGCTGGATTGGATATACCTTAAGTAGAACTGAAAGAAGATTTGACGCCTTAAATCATGGAAAAACATTTGTTTACAAATACGACCGAACACATGATGTGAGTATCGTGGCTACTTATTCACTTAATCAAAAATGGGAGGCTTCAGCTGTATTCATATACGGTACCGGC
This sequence comes from Bacteroidota bacterium, assembly GCA_046050225.1. GTDB lineage: Bacteria > Bacteroidota > Bacteroidia > Chitinophagales > Chitinophagaceae > Ferruginibacter. The sequence continues at coordinate 14,701 of JBJOQA010000022.1, forward strand.
AACGCATTAACTTTACCTACCGGCCGTTTTACATATAATGTTGGATATAATGCCGAAGAAATGATTCCAATGTTTACCAATGTTAATCAGTATGGTTCTATTAACGATTATCGTATGCCAGCTTACCATCGATTAGATATCGCTTTTACCTATACGCCTCAACCCAAAAATAAAAAACGATTTAAGAGTAGTTGGAATTTTAGTATTTACAATATTTATAATCGCGCCAACCCTTATTTTATATATTTCGACACGGATGACGCACAACAAACCATCCAAGCAAAAAAGGTATTTTTATTTCCGGTGGTACCAAGCGTAACTTGGAATTTTAAATTTTAATGCGTAAAAAAACAAACATATCGCCTTTCTTCCGTTACCGATTGCTTCAGGTAATTGCACCTGTATGTTTCTGCATTTTTTTGAGTTGTGAAAAACCAATCAACTTAACGGTAAAACCGAACAAACCTTTACTTGTTGTAGAAGCCTATATCAACAACCTAATTCCCACCTACAATTATGTGGTGTTAAGTACGAGCCAAGATTATCTTGCCCCAACTTTTCAAAGTACACCGGTTACCAATGCGCAGGTTTATATAACCGAAGGCAGTGTTGGCACCGACCAACAATATCATTGGAATCTGGCTTCGCGGATACGTCTTTTTGAATCGTCTAATGATAGCCTTCCCTTTAATTTTAAAAATGGTGTTTATTTTGACCCACGCGCATTTATCACACCTTCATTATCATTAATTGGACGAGTGGGCAAAAGTTATCTTTTAGAAATTAATATAAATGGTGTCAACTACTCAGCAATTACTCAATTACCCGAACCCGTTGGGGTAGATAGTTTAACCATTGGCTACCCTTTTCGAAACAATAGTGGTGATTCGCTTTATAGAATTACCAATCATTATAAAGACCCTGATACTTTGGGCAATGCGCAATTTTATTTTTGGCGATATAGCGAAAATAAATTCCACTTTGGTTGGGGGGCATTAACCAGAAGTAGATCTCCCGGAACAGATGACTTGGTAAATGGCCAGACCATTCATCTTACCCATCCGCAGGGCTTTAGCTTAACCGATACGGTAAACTATTTAATGGCGAGCGTTACCAGAGATGTGTATCAATTTTGGGATAGTTATTACAAAGCAAAAGATAATAATGGACCTTTTACCACACCGGTGGTATTGCAATCAAATATTATTGGCAATAATGTTACCGGTTGCTTCAGCGGTTATTCTCTCAGCAATAAAAATGTTATTATTAGAAGATAAAAGGGAGGAACAAATTTGTTCCTCCCTTTTATCTTTTGTTTAATTAACCTACTTAATTATAGTTACATAACCCGTTAAAGGTTTTCTTCCACTTCCCGGTTCAATTACATAATAATAGGTTCCAAATGGAACTGATTTTCCCTTATAATTCCCATCCCATCCCGGAGGTGTATATCCATTAGATTCGTGTACAAGCTGACCATTACGATTAAATACCTGAATTCTACATTTTGGATAAGACTCTAAGTATTGAATAATCCATGTATCATTAATACCATCGTTATTTGGTGTAAAGGTATTTGGAATAACAGGTGCTCTCAACAACTTAACAAATACATCATCTTGTTTTGTACAGCCTCCTTGAGCAATTACACGTAAGGTGTAGGTGATATCATCCGTAAGGCCTGTAACCGTAGGGTTTAATAGTGTTGGACTATTTAGGTAATTGGATGGTGTCCATAAATATTGCATGTTGTTACCAACGGCTGTAGCATTTAATCGAATCTCCCCTCCTTCTAACATTACGGTATCGCTACCCGCAGAAATTACCGGATAAGGATAAACCCTAAATGATTTAGGCAAGGAAGTATTGGTACATCCAAAGGCATTTTTAATTTGTAAAGTAACTGCATATGTGTTAGCCACACTATAAGTATGAAGTGGCGGAACTTGTCCGGGGCCTGCCACTGTTCCGTCGCCAAAATTCCAGTTCCACTCAGTAATGGCAGCACCTGCACCGTTACTTCTATCAATAAATTGAACACGCTGATTTGCACATAAGGAAACACTATCACTTGTAAAATCGGCAATCGGTTCGGGGCGAATTCTATTTACGGTTATGATTGTATCATCCACACATTTATCACCACTAGTAACGGTTAATTTTACTTGATAAGGACCAACTGTATTATAGGTATGGGTTGGATTCTGCGAAACCGATTGATTGTTAGTTCCTGAAGTCGCATCTCCAAAATTCCATACATAAGTAAAGCTATTTTCAGTTCCATCTGCAATGCTAGAATTATTGGTAAATAAAACTTGTGCATTAGGTAAACAAGTATTCGCCGGATAGGTAAATGAAGCAACCGGATTAGGTTTTACAGCAACTACCATTGGATTACTGCTTGCTTTACATCCATTACTGGTGGTAACTTGTAATACAACATTATAATTTCCTGCAATTGGATAAGTATGCGAAACGGTTGTATTGGCGGTATTACTTATAACCGGTGTTCCATCACCGAAGTTCCAATTCCAATTAACAATAGCACCTACCGATGAAGTGGAAGAGTCTGAAAACTGAATTGCTCCATTTGCGCACAATGGCTTACTGATACCGAATTTTGGTACGGGAGGTTGAAGTACCTTAATAGAACCGGTTATGGAATCCTGGCATCCTGCTGTAGAGGTATAAATATATTTTAATGGATAAGTACCGGGACCTACTAAGGATGGATTAAATAAACCAGCGGCATTAATACCCGAACCGCTAAAAATAGCTGTACCCGGCACACCACCAATTTCGGAAGCTTGGGTTATTTGCGTTGAAACGGCGTCTAAACAAATATCCGGAACGGTTAAAAACTGTACTTTAGGATTTGCATTTACGGGGATGTTGATAAACTTTTCATCTACACAACTAGCGCCGGAGTAGGCTTGATAGCGGATGCGATAAGTTTGCACCAAGGGCGATTGAAATACCGGATATTTATGTTTATAAATACGACCTAATTGCGGTAAATCATCTGTTTCAATAACAGATGGCGCTCCAACAAAATCCCAGGTAATAACAACTTTAGTAACACTACCAAAATTAACGGTTGAGCTATCGCGAATGGCAATTGAATCGGTTGAACAAAAGGTACTACCGGCATTGAATACACGCGCAACAGGAATATCACCATTAACCGTAAAGCTTTGGCCAATAGACGCAGAACAACCTTGCGCAGTGGTAACGGTTAAGTTTGCCGTATAGCTTCCAATAGCATTGTAACGATGTTGCGGAAACTGAACAGTTGCCGTGTTGGCTGCGCCAGATGACGGGTCGCCAAAGTTCCAAGCCCATTGCGTGATTGTGCTTCCTGCTACAGAGGAAGTATCAACAAAAACTGCTGACGCGTCTGTTAAACAAACTTCGGGAGATATAAAACCGGCTAAGGGTTGCGCATTAATGGTTATCGTTTTTGTAAACGGAATTGGATTTCTACATCCTTTATCGGTTTCAACATTTAAGGTAATCGTGTAAGTCCCTACCTGATTATAAACAATATCAAATGGATTGGCATTGGTAACAACCGAATCCGGTCTTCCATCCCCAAAATTCCAAGTCCATTTTATGATATTTCCGACCAATGCTTTTGAAGTATCAGTAATGGTGAAGGCGCGTGTTGCACAAAGAATAGTTGAGTTTCGAAAACCCGGTAATGGAAGTGGGTTTATAATAATTGAATGATTTGCGGTATCGCTATAGCAACCCTTATCGGTTCTAATCCAATGTTTAACCACAAAAGTATCTGCAACAGAATAGGTATAGTTAGGATTTTGGGCAGCTGCAACAGCGGAGCCATCCCCATAATTCCAAAACCAACCTGCAACCGTGCTACCTTGACCATTACTAGTAGAAGTAAATGGGGTTATTGTATTAAAGCAATTTTCTGCTCCGGCCGAAATGCCTGCCGTTGGTTTAGGAAATAAATTATTAAATGCCAAAACAGAATCATCTACACATCCGTTAGCACTGGTCACTTGCAAGGTTACATTGTATGGCCCTGCACCGGAATAAAGATGGGTACCATCCGTTGTTATGGCTGTATCTAATAATCCGCTTGCGGGATGCCCAAAAATCCAACGATAAGATAAACTTGGTTCACTACCATCTGCAATAGAGGATGTATTCGTAAATAATGCTGATTGATAAGGCAAACAAACAACAGCCGGCGGGTTAAAAGCAGCCAATGGCGTTGGATGAACCACAAAATTATTAGAAAACACATTACTTAAACAGCCACTTGGCGTTGCAACCTGCAATGTTGCAGTATAGGGTCCCCAATTGCTGTAGGTATGTTGAACATTTGAATTACGTGTAAGGGTATCTTTTATACCATCCCCATAATTCCAATACCAATTTCTGATGGCACTAGGTGCGAAAACGACTGACGAATCTGAAAATACAATGGGCTTATCTTCACATAAATTAGGGATTATCCCAAAATTTGCTACCGGTTTATTGGTTACGGTAATCGTATTTGAAGCCTCACTACTAATACATCCGATATTGGTTACCATACTAAATTTTACGGTGTAGGTACCGGGTAAAGTATAACTGTGCGTTGGGGCTTGGTCGGTACTGGTTGTACCATCTCCAAAATCCCAAAACCATTTATAAGAAAAGGTACCGGCTTCATATTGCGTATTGTCATTAAATTGAATGAGATCATTTATACAACCTGAGGAGGTAAAACTAAATTCTGGTACAGGTGTATTTTTTACAAACAAGGTATCATCTTTAACCTGAAAATTTCCGCAACCATCTGTACCTGCTGTACCGGCGGTGATGGAAATGGGATAGTTTCCTGCGGGGCAATAGGAATAAGGTGTTGGGAGTTTATAACGCCAAACTTGTCGACCATTAATTTGATAAACACTATCAGCAACAGGATTATTTACAGTTACGTTAGGGGTTTGAAAACCCTTAAAGTCCCAAAACAAAGAAGTTGGCTGAAACGGATAAGTAATTGTAAAGTAAAAGGGAGTACAAGCACATGCGGTATTTTGTCCGGAAATATTTAACGGATTGTAAGGCGTAATAAAATTATATAAATCGCGCAAGTTGGTACCCGCATTATAGGCATACGATTCAGCACTGCCATAGCCATAAGCAACAGCATTGAAACCACTATCCGCACTAAGTGTATGGGTTCCTGCATTTACAGAAATTTGCGCATAACTAAACGCTGGATCTTGCGGATGCAATTGAAAACTAGGCGTACCTATAGCGCCGGTAATTTGAAAACTAGGTACGGCTGCTGTTTTGATTACGACATTAATCCAATGCTGACTAATAGCAAAATTGCTGGTTGAGTTGAGCAATACTTGATCAATGGTTTGTTCGGTAGGACTCAAATAAATCATATCCGGATCACCATTAGAAATTTGCGTATTACCACAAGTGCTGGCAGTGGTAATATATTGCGCAACCATAATCTGCTGATCTGCTTCAATCAATTGCGGCTGGTTAGTTATGGGTAAATCATAATAAAAATTGCTAATTAAGCCGGTAATCGGAGTCCCATTTACGCGAACAATTGTTGATGGGTCAGCTACCGCAATTCGGAAATAATTATTAGGCATATTTTGGGTTGGCACGGTTAAGAAGCGCTTACCCCAAGCGGTTTTGGGAAATGCCTGTGCAATTAAATTATCCGAACTATTTGAATTACTACAAGATATTTTTATTTTTCCGGAGCCGGAAAATACCGCAATTCTTTTACACCCAACCCCATTTGCACTTACCGATCGAATACGGGAACCTGTTAAGTCAGCGCCTGTAAAATTACCGTTACTACCACCGGTCAACTCCCCCATCACATTGTAAATTTCACCCTGGTTCATTGTAATTTGAAAAGGCACATTTGCGGGTCGATTTTGTGTAGCTGCTGAAGGTGTAATTTCTACCGTTGTAACGCCGGTATCTGCCGCAACTACAAAGAAGAAACTATTTGAAAAGTTTTCGTTAGAAATTTGCTTGTAGTTAATAGAGTAATAATCCTTGCCCAGTGTATTGGTAGGAAACAATAAGGTAGCTCCGGAAACATTGCCATTGTAAATATGTGCATAAGCCACTACCGGTCGATCGCTCGTTACATGTATACCTCGATTAAATAAACCTTCTGAAACTAATCTTGCATCTTGAGATCCAGTTTTGGGTAGTGGAGCAGAAGTTGCAATCGTACCTGCTGGCACATTTGTTATATTTTCAACATAGCCCAAAGCCGGTATTTCAACCTTAATATTGGTCACCGTTCCGGGTGTATTTTCAGTTGCAAAATACAAAACCATCTCTTGCCCATTCGTGCCACCCGCGCCATTCGATGTAACATAGCGTACATGATAACCATACCCAAGCCAAAAATCCTTACCCTTATTAGAAAAATCCTGCCCAAAGCTAAATTTAAATGCCAATAGGAAACACGCGAAAATCAACGACCATTTATTCATCGGAGGATGCAATTTAAGAGGATAAAAATAACGAATATTCCTAGGTTAAGATACCATCGAAGCGTTAATTGTTGCTTATGCAGTGAAAATGTGAATAAATGAAGATGAACAAAAGATGGATGGTATAAAAAAAACAAAAGACCCGATAGAAATCAGGTCTTTGTTTACGAACCTAATTCGGTTCTGTAACCCCCAAAGAAAACATCTTGTTTACCAAGCACAAGCGCTCATCTTGGAGGCACATATTAAACGCCGT
>JBJOQA010000023.1:0-2566 GCA_046050225.1 Bacteroidota bacterium
ACAATATCGGCAAAAATACCCGAAGCAGTAACATCCGCACCGGCACCGGCTCCTTTAATTACTAAAGGTTGCGATGCATATCGATCGGTATAAAATAAAACGATATTATCCTTACCGTATAGATGGTAAAAATCATGTTGCGGATCAATATGCTGTAATCCAACCGAAGCCTTTCCATCATTGAAACTTGCCACAAATTTCAATTTACAACCGGCGGCGGCGGCGGCATCGTATAACTTTTTAAAATGTGCTTCATGCGCTTCCATCGCAACATAAAAATCTGCTACGCTACCTACCATACAAGCCTCCGGCATGAAAGAAACATTTTGGATATCCTCCATTTCGGCATGATTACCAGCTTCGCGAATTAAAATCATAATCTTTCGCATCACATCTTTACCACTCAAATCTAAACGTGGATCCGGTTCTGTATAGCCTTCTTCCTGCGCTTGACGAACCACTGATGCAAAGGATTTAGTACCGTCATAATTATTGAAAACAAAATTTAACGTACCGCTTAAAACAGCCTCCATTCTATTCACCTGATCACCACTTCGTAATAAATCATTGAGTGTAGAAATTACCGGCAAACTAGCCCCCACATTGGTTTCAAATAAAAACCGCGCATTGTATTCGGCTGCTTGCTGTTTTAAATGTGTATAAAATTCATAATCTGATGAACAAGCCACTTTATTGCAGGCTACCACCGATACACTTTTTGATAACAATTTGCTGTAAAATGTTGGAATATGTTCAGAAGCCGTAACATCTGCAAAAACGCTATTGCGCAAATTTTTTGCAACAATGGTTTCTACAAACAAGTCAATATTTGCAGCTTCTCCTGCAGACAATTCAGCCGCCCAATTTGCGGTATCAATACCTTGCTCATTTACTAACATGGTACGACTATTAATAATGCCTGCTACATTAATTTTCAATTTCAAATGCTGCAATAAGTATTGTTGTTGCTTTTGTAATTGGGCCATTAATTTGGCACCCACATTTCCAACACCTGCAATAAATAAATTAATCTCTTTATAAACCGTTTCAAAAAATTCTTCATGCAAAACGTTAATCGCTTTTTTAACATCTTGCACTGAAATAACGGCAGAAATATTTCGCTCGGATGAACCCTGTGCGATGGCACGAACATTCACACCATTACGCCCCAAGGCACCAAACATTTTGCCGCTGATACCGGTATGATTTTTCATATTATCCCCTACCACAGCAATGATTGACAATTGTTGTTCTACATAAATCGGATCAACTTTTCCGGTTTCAATTTCGTAAGCAAACACTTCGTCAATCGCCTGTTGTGCTAATTGAGTTGAAGCCGCATCTATTGCCACACTAATAGAATGTTCACTCGAACTTTGCGTAATCAAAATCACATTGATTTTTTTTGCAGCAAGCGCTTCAAACAAACGTTTAGAAAAACCTGGAATTCCAACCATACCACTACCTTCCAAACTTAGCAAAGTGATATTATTGATACTAGAAATTCCTCTAATACTGCTGCTTTCATCCGAACTAGTTTCTTGAATTACGGTACCATAATCCTGCGGAGCAAAAGTATTTTTGATCCAGGTAGGAATACCTTTACTGCGCACGGGCTGAATGGTTGGCGGATAAATTACTTTGGCACCAAAATGTGATAACTCCATCGCTTCCTGATAAGAAATTTGCGGAATAATTTTAACATTCGATACCACACGTGGATCGGCCGTCATCATCCCCGAAACATCTGTCCATATTTCAAGCAACTTAGCATCCAGCGCCGCTGCTAGTATTGCCGCAGTATAATCAGATCCACCTCTACCCAAGGTGGTAGCGATACCGTTTGCATCGGACGAAATAAAGCCCGGCATCACATATACCGGTGCTGTTCTTGCTGAAAAATAAGCAACAATCGCCTTATTAGTTACCGAAAAATCTACGGCTGCATTGCCGTAGTTAGAATTGGTTGTAATCAGCTTGCGCGAATCGGCCCACTCGCTTTGCTCATTCATTGATTTTAGTTTAGCCGCAATTATTTGAGATGAGAGTAATTCACCATAACTCACAATGCGATCACGGGTGCGATCAGATAATTCGCCAAGCAGAAAAATACCGTTGCAAATATCTTCAATTTCATTGCACATGGTTTTCACCAAACTCAATACGGCACTTTGATTGGTAAGTGGCAGTAAATCTTTTACAGTTAACAAATGACGCTGTTCGGCCTCTTGTAATTTTTCTTTGTAGGCCTCATCGCCATTGGCAGCTAATTGACTGCAACCTAATAACAAATCAGTAATTCCGCCTAAAGCTGAAACAACCACAATCGTAGGAGCCGATTGCATCTTTGCAGAAACGATTTCTACCACCTTACTAATATTGGTAGCATTGGCAACCGAACTACCCCCAAATTTTAAAACCTGCATATATCCTAATTAATAAATGAAAAGTAAATGTTTATAATATTGATGAAGCGTAAGCCCAAGAGGTGATATGTAAATGTGCAACCCTAACGGGTTGTAATAATAGTAATCGTGGTACGTACGGCAGTACGTGTAAAAATTGT
>JBJOQA010000024.1:0-2804 GCA_046050225.1 Bacteroidota bacterium
TGCCGGTATTGTTAACGCTTAAAAAATTATTGTCGCTTCCTCCATAAGAAGCAATGATATCTGATTTGTTGTTGATGCTATAGTAAAGGTGAGCTTCGCCACGCATATGCCTAAATTGGTATGATGGGATTCTTTCCGGAATAGCCACTGCCGGTCCGTAAACAGAACCACCAGCATAAATACTGTCATGCCACTCAAAGTCTTTACCGGTGGTGTATTCGCCGGTGATTTTATAGGCCCATTTGTTGTTGATTTTTGAAGCAGTACGTAAACGGCCGCTAAAAACTTCTTGATTTCCACCGCCTATAGCAATATCTGTTCCTTGATATTTGCGCGGATCTTTTGTTATCGTGTTAGCGATGCCGTTATGGGCATTAGGGCCATACAAAGCAGAGTTAGGGCCTAAAACAACCTCTAATCTTTCAATATCTTCTTTAATTACCGTGTTCATTATTCCTGCGGGAAGTCCACTGCTCCCTGCCATCATACTGTTACGGCCGTCTGTCATGAGTAATACTTTTGCATTGAACGCGTTATTAAAGCCACGTGCATTAAATCCAACGCCAGTAACCCCGGTTCTTACAAATTCTACACCTTGTATTTTGGATGCTAATTCGCCAATGTTGAAAGAGGCTGATTGATCAAAATCTTTTGCATTAATTACACTAATGGATGCAGGGGCTCTGGTGATTTTTTCCGGACGTTTTGAAGCGGTTACCACTACTTCATTGCCAGGGCGGTTTGATAAGGTTAGTGCTGCGTCTGCATTAGTAGTGCTGCCTGCTGTAACAGTTACTGAAAACTTTACATCTTCAAAACCTACATAAGATACAGTAAGGGTAGCCTGCCCGGCTTTTACTTCTGCAAATTCAAAGTTTCCATTGTCGTTGGTAACTATTAATGTGCTATTGCCTTTTAATGTGACAGACGCGCCGGCTAGTGGGGCGCCACTTTGTTTGTCAGTAACCTTACCATTGATTTTTCCTGTGGTTTGTGCATTGGCAGCCATCGTCAGGCAAAACATCAAAAAAGGAATTACTAAATTTTTCATGTTGTTGCAATTTAGTTTTTGTAATTAATTTTTAGTTAAGAAGTCGTGTATTTGTTGATTGATTTCTTCATTTTTTTCAACCTGTAAAAGATGTCCTGCCGCAGGTAGCCATATCGTTTTACAGTTGGGTATTTTGTTTTGTGCTTCATTTATTAGCTGTTCTTTTTGCAGGCTTGGGTGCAAATAGGGGTTGGGAATTAATTGATCGTTTTTGCCAAATACTAGTAAAACGGGCATTTTTAATGCATGAATAGAATCGGCCACTTTGTGAAATAGCATTCCTTTTACCCCATCTGAAATTGCTTGGCAATAAATGGGGTAATTGGAGCAATCTTTTTTTTGTTGTCTTTCGTAAATGATTTTTTCTGCGTCTGTATTTAGTTGGAAAAAATTGCGAAAATATGTTGCACTAATTTGTTGCTTACTTTGGTTGAGTAATGCAGTAAATGTTGTTGCTTGTTTTAAAATATCTCCTTCTTTTTGTGTAAATGTTTCAAGACCAGCGGGCGCAAGTAGCATTAATTTTTCTATATTTTGGGGCTGCTGTAATGCCATGATAATGGCAAGTTGACCGCCCATCGAATGGCCGGCAATACAAAAACGGTTTATATTTTTTGCTTGAAGCAGCTCAAAAATTTGTTTTGCATAGGCTTGCAAAATGTCCGCTGTTTTTTCAACCAATGTGTCAGATGCACCGTAGCCCGGCAGGTCAATGGCGATACAATGAAAACGGTCGGAAAGATTGATGATAGATTTTTCCCAATGCCTGATACTACCTCCAAGGCCATGTATGAAAATGATTGTTTTACCTTTTCCTGCTTCGATATAAGCTAACTTTCCATTCGTTAAACGCAATTCCTTTATAGGTAATAAGTAATGTGGCTTACAACTATCTGCTAATTGCGAAAATCCTTTTAAGGTAAAGGCCAAGAAACTTAACAAGCAAACTATTTTGTTCATGCAAATTTCTTTTTAGTAATTAAATAAATAAGTGTACCTACTGTAAGAGAGCCAATAATGGCAATAGCAGCTGCAATACCCGGATTTCTTACCGGTAGCTGCATGTAGGGTGTTAGTCGACCGTAGTAAACTGAAAAATGAATGAGCAATGCGGTAACCGAAGCCGCTGCAGGCGCAATTGTGGGTACTTTTTTAAGAAACATGCCAAATAGGAGTGGTACAAATGCGGCGGAAAAACTTGCATAAACGCCATTTTGTGCAAATATGCCAACGCTTAAATCCGGGTTTGTTATTTGTTGGTAAGAAATTAGAATGGTTACTAGCGCCATTACTGCAATCACTAATCTGTTTAGCATTAATTCGCTCATTGGCAAATTAGATTTAAACATGGGCTTGATGATGTCTGAAGTAATTGTGGTACTTATTGATTGAATTAAACTTTCGAGTGTGGCAATGCCGGATGCTATCAGACCAACTACCAAGAATAAGCTTAGTGCTTGGGGGAAACTGCTTACTACATAGGCCGACATTACACCATCTAATGGAAGTTTGCTTTGTTGAAATTGCAAATCAGGAAAACTCAAGCGGCCAAACAATCCGGCAAAAACTACCGAAAAGAAAAGAATTAATAGCAGGACGGAAGTGATTAGAAATCGGTTCATGTCTTTATCACTTTTTAGTAATAAAGAACGAGTAATGATATGTGGTTGACATACAATTGCAACCCCAACTATTAGTTGGCAAATTACTACTTCAAAAAAGTCGCGATATAATGGGCTGGCAGGATTAAAAG
>JBJOQA010000025.1:0-9255 GCA_046050225.1 Bacteroidota bacterium
AAAAGGGTTGATTCTTGGAAGTTTAACTGTATTGTTATTTGCTTGTAATGCCGGAGCTGATCAACAAAAGGGAGCTGACATTTCTGTGCCAATGCCACAATCGGCTGCACCTGCAAAAGATAGCTCAATGCCTACTCCAACAGATGCCGACAAGTTTGCCGGGGTACAATTCGCTTCACAAAGAGACACCATATGCAATATGTCTATTAAATCCGGTGTAGAAGATACGCTTCACTTAGGCGATAAAATTTATGGTTTTTGCTCTACCGGATGTAAGGAGGAGTTTGTTGCACAGTTGGTGAAAGAGAAAAAAAGATAATCGATTAATTAAGATATTGTTTGAATTTTAGAATACCGGCTATGCCGGTATTTTTTTGTTTTGATTATTAGGAGGCTAATAAACTTCTTGTGTTAAATTACGGTTCTTATGGCTAATCCGATTTTAAAAATCAATCATTTAACGGTTCAATTTGCGCAAGCAGAAGGTCATCAAGTAGCTGTTAATGATTTGTCCTTGCAAATCAATCGCGGAGAAATACTAGCACTTGTTGGAGAATCAGGTAGCGGTAAATCGGTAACTGCTTTGTCGCTGATGCAATTATTGCCGGCTCATGCCAAGTGCTCCGGCGAAATAATTTTTGCCAAAGCTGATGATCAGCCTGTAGATTTATTAAAGTTGGATGATACATCCATGCGTTTGTTGAGAGGTGCAAAAATTGCCATGGTTTTTCAAGAGCCGATGACCGCATTAAATCCTCTTCAAACATGCGGCAATCAAGTGGCTGAAGTAATTCGCCTACATCAACAAAAAAATAAAAAGCTAGCAAAAAAAGATACCCTGCAATTGTTTGCGCAAATGCAATTGCCCGATCCGGAAATTTTATTTGATAAGTATCCGCATCAAATAAGTGGCGGGCAAAAACAGCGGGTGATGATTGCCATGGCCGTATCATGTAATCCATCATTGTTAATTGCGGATGAGCCTACTACTGCATTGGATGTTACGGTTCAAAAAGGTATTTTAACCTTGTTAACACAAATAAGTCGCGAACGAGGCTTAAGCGTTTTATTAATTACGCACGATTTGGGATTGGTAGCCGATTATGCCGATCAAGTGGCTGTGGTGTATCGCGGAAATTTAGTAGAATTTGGCTCGGTAGAAGCAGTATTAAATAAACCTATGCATTGGTATACGCAAGCATTGTTAGCTTGCAGGCCACAAGGTAAAAGCAAAGGAAGTCGATTGCCGGTGGTAGCTGATTTTATGGATAAAGAAACTATTTCGGATACAAATGAAGAAGTAGTTACAGCTTTAGCTAATCAACCAATCTCATCAAAGAGTGAATCTGTTCAAGAAGATGTTGTTATTAAAGTGGAAGATTTACGTGTACACTATTCTGTTAGTTCAGGTAGTTTTTGGTCAAAACCTAGTATTTACAAGGCGGTAGATGGTGTAAGTTTTGAGATAAATAGAGGCGAAACGGTTGGGTTGGTAGGAGAAAGTGGTTGCGGTAAAACTACGCTCGGGCGTGCCATTTTGCAGCTCTTGCCCATTACTTCCGGTAGCATATTGTTAAATGGCAGAGATGTTGCTAATCTAAAAGGAGAAGCGTTAGTGGCTTTTAGAAAAGAGTTACAGGTGGTGTTTCAAGATCCCTACGGTTCTTTAAATCCTCGTTTAACTGTAGCAAATGCGATAACTGAGCCTATGATGATTCAGGGTATTGGAAAGTCTAACAAGCAACGCGTAGAAATAGCCGCAAATTTGTTTGAGCAAGTTAATTTGAAGCCCGATCAGTTAAATCGCTATCCGCATCAATTTAGTGGTGGGCAGCGACAAAGAATTTGCATAGCACGTGCTTTGGCGCTTTCGCCTAGCGTAATCATTTTTGATGAAAGTGTAAGTGCTTTGGATGTGAGTGTTCAGGCGCAGGTACTCAATTTGTTGGATGAACTTAAAAAAACTTATCGGTTTACTTCTTTATTTATTTCACATGATTTATCAGTAGTGAAATTTATAAGTGATAAAATTTTGGTGATGAAGTCCGGAGTGATTGTAGAATCCGGTGATGCCGAGGCAGTGTATCAGCAGCCAAAGCATCCCTATACGCAACAATTAATTGAAGCCATTCCCGGGAAAAAAATGGCCGCCGGATTTTAAGCGGCGGCCATTTTATGTGGGGTTAATTATATTGTTTGATCAAATCATAAATATTGTTGGAGTTATAGAATTTAGCTCCCCCTTTTCTAAATTCGAAGATCATTTTTTTGAGTTGTAAAGTAAATTGTTCCTTTTCTGTTAGTTCGGTTTTTAATTTTTTATCGGTCATGGATACCATAGATTGGTCGTCATCCGTTTCTTCTAAATTTAAGGGCTGTAATCCGGCTACGCCAATTTTCCAATCATCCTCTTTTTTAACGCGGTATTTGTAGAAATAAACCCAGCCGGTTTTTAAGAAGTTATTGGCTTCTTGGCGATATAAGTAAACTACCGAATCCATTTTCTCAAAATTCTTATCACGAACTAGCATGCTACGGGTAATGTCCAATTGATTGTTGTATTTCTTCGGGAAGAAACTAAGTTGTTTAGCTTCTTTCAATTCGGTATACAAACGTGCTCTAAAATTGTCTTTTGCAGCATACCAAGTGAGTATGCTGTCGGGAACAGATTTTTGATTCTTGAGCATGGTAATAGCGGCAGATAGGCGAATATTGTCATCTTTACTGCGCAGTAATTTTTCAAAGAAACGAGGAACATTCGGGTTCTTGTCATAGAAAGGCATCAACAATCTGGCATATTTATCCAGTTCGTCTTGTTGATCGCTATAGTCATAATTGCGAGCGGGTTCGTCATCTTCATCCTCGTCTTTAACTTCTAGCTTTTTTTCGTCGGCTCCTTGTAGTTTCTTTAAGGCAATTTTTGCATCAAAATAGATCTTTCCAAAATACGGTTCATGAATGTCTTTTTTTACTAAGCCACTATCAATTAAACGGGTTAGTAATTGAAGGGTTTGTTCTTTGTAATCATCCAGTGTGGTGAGTTGTAATAATTCCGGATATAGGGGGGCTGCTAATTTTAAAGAATCGCTTAGCAGTTCAAATAATGATTCATAACCATATTCATCGTCATATACCGGCGGGTCTTGTAACACTAATTCTTTAAATAATTTTATAGCAGGTGTGGTTTGATGTCTGGCCAACGCTTCCAAAACTTCATTTTGGAACATGGTAGTATCGGCTGTTAATTCGTAAAGTTGTTTCAAGTGTTGAACAACTTTTGGAGAGGTGGTATCTTTAATATAACCTAGTTCAGCAATGAGTTTGGTTTTGGTGTCGTAATAATCTTTGGTATCTTGATTAATGGAGGCCAAGGTTTTCATGATTTTTGGCAATCCGATTTCGCCAAAATGAATATAGCTTATGGCGTTTTGTGCATTGGCATGGGTAGCACTGTCGGTACTTTTTAAATCAGTAAAAAAGCTATCTAAACAATTCATGAAAATATTCTTTCCTAAGAATTTATCTTCGCCACTAAAGCTGTCAAAAAACGCTTGTATAAAAGGAGTTTTTGGCGATAAGGTATCCCCGATAGCGCCTAGAATAAATCGGTATTGATCTTTATATACAACCAATCTATACAGTTCGCGCGAAATGGCTGTGTCGCGTAAGGTTAAGCTAAATCCTCTAGAACCATTTTTTCGTTCAAAGAAAGTTTTATTAACCAATATTAAATCCTCTGTATCGTACAAACTTTCTATTTCGTTATCCCAAAATTTGGTTGAGTCAATTACGTAATAATATTTAGGATATTTTTTAATGTTGATGGAAATGCTTTCTCCGGTAGAGTCATTGGTGAAGTTTGCATAGCGTTCATTCGGCCAATAAGACTTGTTGTTGTTTTCTGTTTCTTTGGTTATTTGTTCAACTGCATCCCGAAAGTTGTCATCTAAATTGGGAATAAAGAAACTTGAAACATTGAAATGTAGGAAGGTGTCGGTGAAATTTTTCTTTTCGCCATATTTATTGGGGGTAAAACGAAGCGATTGAAAATAATCTTCGGCAACTGGATTGGCGTTGGGAGCACGCACGGCCAATACATAATAATTGGGACCCTGGAGTACAAATCTAGCTTGGATGATACTGCTATCTTTCATTTTTTCTAAAACGTCGAGGCAAGGGAAGCCCAAATGCGTTCCTATTTTTCTGCTAATTTGATGGTCCATAAATTCTCCCGAATGAAAAGATTCTTCCATCAGTTGCAAATCAAAACTGTCTTCTTCAATAAAGTTTTGATAAAGTGGTTTTCTAATTAAAAGATAGGCTTGTTTTGAAATAGGGTCAAATGCTTCGTATTCCCATTGTTTGGTTTGTTCGGTTGCCAAGGATTTAAACCGAACATGCGGCTCATGTGGAAAGTTGATCGAAAATCCCCCTTGTGCCGGCTCATAGGCAGTCGGCTTTATGATATTTTCACGGAAACGAATAGACGAAAAGAATTTGTCGCCCTCGGCTCCTTGTAAATAGTTTTCACGACCGCTCATTTTAAAAATAATCACTTCAAACGGGGTAAAGTAAATATGGTAACGTTGTAAGTCGCCGCGTCTTGTACGATTTGTAATGTCAAATCCCGGATAGCCATTGCGAACAACATTTCGCTTGGTAATAATTTTACCGGGGATATTTTCATAAAGTAAACTGTCGGTTTTTTTCTTAATTTCTACGGCATTCATTCCTAAGAAATTAGCCCGCGTAGTTAATCGACTTACCATGTAATAACTGCCATTACTCATGTCGGCATATTGGCGTCGATCAATTAGCTGTAACTCATCCGGTGTTTTAAATAAAGGTCCGGGCATTTCTACCGTAAATAAGTCGTCGTGTGACTTAACGGTAGTAAAAATTACCGGCACTTTTATTTTGTCAATCGCCTCTTTTTGTTCGGCATCCCTATTCAACATTTTTATGGGACGCAATTTGTAACCTAGTTTTCGTAAGATTTCAATTACGCCTCTTTTGCCAGGTAAATGTGCAGCACCAACGCCAACAAATAAGCTACTTTTTTTCAAAATCGTATCAATGGATGCAGCTTGAATATCATTTCGTTTATAAAGAAATTTCTCCCGAAAAGCCGGCGATTGTTCAATTAAATTGTCGAGTGAATCCATCAAATCCAGGTCTCCGTTTTTATATGCATTTTCAATTTTATCGCGGATATCTGAAATAGATTCTTCCTCATTGTTATACGTTTTTTTCTTCTTCTCTTTTGCCATGTCGGCATAGGCTTCTAGAATAATCTTTTCACTTTCATAAAAGTTTTCAACTCCTGTTGCTCTTTTGCCTAATTTTTTGCCTGTTTGATAGATGTAGAGATCTAAAAAAGTATCTTCTTCAAAATCCGCCTTGGTGGCATAATTGCGATAAAGTAAACTGTTTACCACCGTAGGTTCGGTGCTTAAGGCTAATTTCAGTTCTTCAATAAATGTATTAAAACGAAAAGTTCTCTCGGTTAAAACTTCGTCTTTGTGTTCTTGCAGATATTGTGCGTATTGATACTTTACTAATTCCAAATGCACCATTTGTTGTTGCCATAATTCGGGATTAAGCTCTAAAGCAACAGCATCTACATTGCGAATAGCATGGTAAAAGGAATCACTTAAATGAAAAGCCATTTTGCTACTTACGTGCATGGTGCCAAACAAATAAGAGGGCTTGGTTAGGCCATTGCCGGTTATTTCCCAAAATAAACTCGGGTAATTTTTCGGACTGTTTTTTTGGGCTATAGCGTTAAAGGTAAAAATGATCAATAGCAAGGATAAAATGCTAATACGCCTGATCGGGCTGGATATAAAATGCTGCATCCTATAAAGTTGCATAGTTTTAGGTAAATAACCAATATCCTTTACAATTTTAGCGGATATTTATTTTGTTTTATATGTAAAGTGTTTGCCTTTTGAAATTAACGGACTATTTTTTAAAAAATTCGGAATTCGGCTATAAATAATGTAACTTTGCACACTTTACACGAAATCATGCCGTAACATGATAAGTACCTGAAAAGGTTACAAGTCGCTGAAAATCAGCTAATGGCATGTGTTTGTTTACCGCATAAATGATAACGCATGAAGTTAAGCCAGTTTCGTTTTGACCTTCCACTCAATCTGATCGCCCAAAATCCAACCAAAAAAAGAGAAGATAGCCGTATGATGGTTATCCATCGTAAAACCGGAAAAATTGAAGATCGTCACTTTCGTGATATCATTGAGTACTTTGATGATAAGGATGTGATGGTAGTAAATAATACCAAAGTATTTCCGGCCAGAATGTATGGTCGCAAAGAAAAAACCGGAGCAAAAATTGAAGTTTTTTTGTTGCGTGAATTAAATAAGCCTAATCGTTTATGGGATGTAATTGTTGATCCTGCTCGTAAAATTAGGGTTGGAAATAAACTTTACTTTGGCGAAAATGATGAGTTAGTTGCCGAAGTAATTGACAATACCACTAGTCGTGGTCGTACCATTCGTTTTTTATGGGACGGTACCGAAGAAGAATTTCGCGCCATGCTTGATTTTATGGGCGAAACACCCTTGCCTAAATATATTAAGCGCAAACCAGATGAAGAAGATAAAGAACGTTATCAAACGGTTTACGCTAAGCATGAAGGCGCAGTTGCTGCACCCACAGCGGGTTTGCACTTTAGCAAAGAGTTAATTAAACGACTCGAAATTAAAGGGCTTCGTTTTGCAGAAACAACCTTGCATACCGGTTTAGGCACTTTCCGTCCTATTGAAGTTGAAGATTTGAGCAAGCATAAAATGGATGCCGAATATTATGCAATTGATGAGTTGGCTTGTAATGTAGTGAATAAGGCAAAAACAGAAGGCCGCCGTATTTGCAGCATCGGAACTACCACCATGCGCGCCATGGAGTCTTCTTTTACTGCGCAAAAATTATTGAAGCCATCTGAGGGTTGGACCAATATGTTTATTCATCCACCTTATAATTTTTCTATAGCCGATGCTTTAGTAACCAATTTACATTTGCCAAAAACCAGTTTGTTGATTATGACTTGTGCCTTTGGAGGTTATGATTTGGTAATGGAAGGATATAAGAAAGCTATTAAGGATAAATATCGCTTCTTTAGTTATGGCGATGCGATGCTAATTGTTTAATCGAATTCAATTGATTTTTCTGAAACTCCCCTCCTGTAGGGGAGTTTTTCGTTTTGGGCAAAAAAATAGGGCTGAGATAGAAATCTCTGCCCGATTTTAAATCCAATATCCTATGAAAAACCAAGGTTATAACGCCATCTTATTGGTTCTTATTGTTTTATGACCCTGAAATGATCTCCAATCATGGTTTAAATTCTATTTCTCCCGATTCAGCTAACTATTTTACTGTTTGGGTTAAGTTGATTTTTGTTTGGAATTTCTTACCACTAATTTGGTGGTATTAATCAACCTAAAAACAATGAGCTATGAAAAAATTAATCATTCCTGTTGCTATTTTAATTGCAGTAAGTTGCACTAAAGCCCGTGTTACGGATGATAACAGTTCCGGCACTTCCTCCAGCAGTTCTTCTTCGTCTTCTTCTAGCGATTCAGATGTGTCGGCTGCTGCGGTTCCTGCAGTAGTTAAACAGGCATTTGTAAATAAATTTGGCAATCTAGCTATTCGTCAATGGAAGTTGAGAAGTGACGGCACCTGGCGAGCCCATTTTACGTTGAATAATGTGCCATGGGAAGCAACTTTTTCCGGCACCGGTGTATTGTTGAAGTCTGAAGCATCTCGATAAATAGCCGTACCGTATTACCTGTTTTTTTACATCCAATATCCAACTTTTTGCTTGATAGCATTCCTTTATCGGAGTGCTATTTTTTTGCCCATCCCCAGCGTAAAAAATCAGGGAAAGCCCTTGCCCAAGTGGGAACGTCGTGTCTGCCGTCTTCTAATTCTAGATAGTGCATGTCGGCATCACGATATCCTTTATTTTTTAACTCTTGCATTAAACCGATAGTGTCGTCAATTGCATCGATGATACCGTTGTTATTTCTGTCGGCGGTTTCATCTTGGGTGCCTACTTCAAAGAAAAAGCGCAGCCATGGGTAGTATTCACCTTCTCTAATTTGGCGGTGCATAATGCGATGTAGGTTTTCATCAAAGTCTTCATCTTCTTGAGCTTTATCGCGCCACCAAAATGAACCGCTAAATACACCAACTTTTCTAAATTCTGCCGGATGATTCCAAACGATATCTATGGCACTTAAGCCGCCCAATGAAAAGCCTGCGAATGATTTTTCGCGAAAAACCGGAATTTGATATTTTTCGCGTATTAACGGCATTAACTCTTCTAACACAAATCGTGTATGTAAAGAGGCTTTAGCGCCTCTACCTTTATAATCCAAAATTTCAGCGGTGCCGTATTCGTTTTTGCGATCATCCGAACAATGCATGGCAACTACCATTAAAGGTTCTATAGCTTGTTGCTGATATAAATCCGTTAATATTTGGGCAAAATTCATTGTAACCAAATCTTGACCATCGTTTACTAAAAGTAAACTTAGGTCGGATGGCTGGTTAACAAAAGTGGGTAAATAACAATCAACTATTACATCTCGTTTGAGATAGATGGATGCAATGCTTAACTTTTCTGTGATTATATATTTTGATGAATTAGACGGCATGGGCTTCAAAAGTAATAAAAAAACCACAGGCAGCTAAGAATCACACGAATTCAAAACAAACCCAATTTGCGTTTTTAGAAAAAAAACTTGCAATAATTTTAATTGCAATGCTTTCAGCTTAAATTTAGGTAAGCCTAAAAAAGGTATCGATATACTTGCTTTAAATATTCATTCTTGAAAAACCGAGTCACTAATTTGTTCAACAAATTGCTGTACAATGGATCTACTCAGAAGAGAAATTGCTTTGATGATGCATACGCATCCTTTTATTTTTGATTTGGTGATGGATGCCGGCCCGGAGGGTTGGTGGTACTTAGATGTGAGTAGCTGGGGTCGTGTGTTTTTACATCGTTCGTTTGTAGAGGGGATGGGTTACGAGGCAAAAGTGGAAGCTAATTATCAATTCCAAATTTGGCAGCAAATATTACCGGTTACGCGAATGAAGTTGTTAATAGACGATTCCTTAGAATATATCAATGATACCGGCAAATGTTATTTTACCAGCATAACCTTTCAAAAAGCTGATGGTACAAAAGTAATCAGGCGCAAAGCGATAGCTGCTATTCGAAATAAA
>JBJOQA010000026.1:0-4526 GCA_046050225.1 Bacteroidota bacterium
ATTTTTCTTCGAAGTATGTCAAATAATATTGCGAGTGAATATAGGGCTGAAAAAAACAACAACCCTGCATCTACTTCGTTTATTAAGGAGAGCGTAATTAATAATATCGGTAAAATGAAAATCTTCCATGACCATTTAAATTCTTTCTCTTCTAGCCCGTACTCATAATGAAAAACTCTGTTTGATGCTTTTTTATTAAAATAAGCTGCTATTAAGATAAGTAGAATAGATAGTACAATTATACCGATATAAAAAGTGGTGTCCATTATAGAGCAACTAACTAATTTAAAAGCAAATTAATACTCAATAACCTCAGCATCGGGCCTACCCGGAAAATAGATGGTTACCACAAAAATTTTATTGTATTCGGCTTCACTCAAAGGTTGAAAATTTTCTTTCTTCAATAAAAGATTAGCCAATTTGGGTGTGGTATTGCTATGCCCAACGATTACAATGGTTTGATTACGTAAGTTCCGAATAGAATCGGCAAAAGCTTCTAAGGCTTTGTGATTGTATAGCTCAATAGGTTTACCGGTTTTTTGTGAAAGTGGTGTAACCGTAGATTTGGTGCGGGTAAAATCGGTACTAAAAATATGATCTACCTTAAATTCTGCAAGCGCTTTCACCAATTTTTCAGCTCTAGCCTTGCCCGCTTCAGAGAGCGGTGGATCAGCCTGCATTTGCGAAGCGCCTGCTACTGTTGTATCTTTTTCAGCATGACGTAATAAGATGATGGTAGTGGAAGTTTGGCTATAACCCAACAACATCGAAAAACTAAGAAAGAAAACAAGGAAACATTTCATCATAATAAATTTTGAATAGTAGCTAAAATACTAAATGTTGAGGAAAGCTGCATGTACAAAAAAGGTCACCAATTACTGATGACCTTTTTTAATATTTTGCTGACGAATTAGGCAGTAGTTTTTGCTTTTTTCTGGCTTTTCGGCGCAAACATAACTAGCATACGCTTTCCTTCCATCTTAGGCATTCCTTCTAACACACCTACATCTTTTAAACGATCGGCAAATTTCAATAACAACAACTCACCTCTTTCTTTGAACATGATGGCTCTACCTTTAAATTGAACATGCGCTTTTACTTTATTACCATCCTGTAAAAACTTTTCGGCATGTTTACACTTAAATTCAAAGTCATGATCATCGGTATTCGGTGTAAAACGAACTTCCTTCACCTCACTGGTTTTGGATTTCGCTTTCATTTCCTTCTTCTTCTTCTTCTCGTCGTATAAAAATTTATTGTAATCGATAATCTTACAAACAGGCGGATTGGCTCCCGGAGAAATTTCTACCAGGTCTAATTGCTGTTCTTGCGCAAATTTCATTGCTTCAATAATGGGATAAATTCCCGGAGGGATATTATCGCCCACTAACCTTACTTCCGGCACACGAATCATATGATTGGTGCGATGCTCTTGCTGTTGTTCCTTCTTAAATCTCGGGTTGAAAGCGCCACGGGGTGGCCTTGGAGGGAATGCCATATTATTCTTGCCGTAGTTAGCGATATCGGCTTATTACGCTACTCGACGGCCGCTTTTGTTTTGATTTCTGATGAATGCCGATTATTCAATAAAATTCAGTGTGAAATGACTTTTTAGCCACTTCACACTGTAAATATAGTTTTTTTATTCAATTGGCCTTTTACTTTTTACTTCTTCATTTACCAACTGGATAAACTCTTCTACCGATTGTACCCCAATATCACCTTTACCTTGTCGACGAACGGCTACTTTACGATCTACCATCTCTTTTTCGCCTACTACTAACATTAAAGGCACTTTATTTAGCTCGGTATCGCGTATTTTTTTACCAATTTTCTCATTGCGGTCATCAATTTCGGCACGCACATCAGCAACGCGTAATTGTTGTTTCACTTCTTCACAATAAGGCAAAAACTTATCACTAATAGGCAAAATTTGAACTTGGGTAGGCGCTAACCATAATGGAAATTTACCGGCACAATGCTCAATTAATACGGCAATAAAGCGTTCCATACTGCCAAATGGTGCACGGTGAATCATTACCGGACGATGCTTCGCATTATCTTCTCCAATATAAGTAAGATCAAATCGCTCCGGCAGGTTATAATCTACCTGAATAGTACCTAATTGCCATTTACGACCAATCGCATCACGTACCATAAAATCTAACTTAGGACCGTAGAAAGCCGCTTCTCCATATTCTACTACAGTTTGCAAACCTTTTTCATCAGCCGCTTCAATAATGGCTTGTTCGGCTAAGTTCCAGTTTTCTTCCGTACCGATATATTTTGCTCTATCTTCTTTATCGCGCAATGAAACCTGGGCGGTATAGTTGGTAAAACCTAAAGAGTTGAACACGTACAATACCAAATCGATTACTTTTTTGAATTCATCTTTCACCTGAGATGGCATGCAGAATAAATGTGCATCATCTTGGGTAAAGCCTCTTACACGTGTTAATCCGTGTAATTCACCGTGCTGTTCGTAACGATACACGGTTCCAAATTCGGCCAAACGTAAAGGCAAATCTTTATAGCTTCTTGGGGCCGTTTTATAAATTTCGCAGTGATGCGGGCAGTTCATCGGCTTAAGGAAGAACTCTTCCCCTTCTTGCGGCGTTTTAATAGGTTGGAAGCTATCCTTACCATATTTTTCGTAGTGACCCGAGGTTACGTATAAATTTTTATGGCCGATATGCGGCGTAATTACCGGTAAGTAACCTGTTTCAATTTGCGCTTTTTGTAAAAATTGTTGTAATCTTTCGCGTAACATGGCGCCTTTGGGTAACCATAATGGTAAACCCATGCCCACTTTTTCGGAAAACGCAAATAATTCGAGCTCTTTACCCAATTTACGATGGTCGCGTTTTTTCGCCTCTTCCATCATAACCACATACTCTTCCAATTCTTTAGCCGAAGGAAAGGTTACACCGTAAATACGGGTAAGCATTTTGTTTTTTTCATCATTTAACCAATAAGCACCGGCAATATTGGTTAGTTTGATGGCCTTGATAAATCCGGTGTTAGGAATATGCGGGCCACGACACAAGTCGGTAAATCCACCCTGCGTATAAAAGCTAATTTCTCCGTCATTTAACCGATCGATAATTTCTAACTTATATTGATCGCCTTTTTCGGTGAAATAGGCAACTGCATCTGCTTTGCTTACTTCTTTGCGCACGTATGGATTATTGGCTTTTGCCAATTCAATCATTTTCGCTTCCAATTTGGCTAAATCCTCTTCACCTATGGTGCGATCTCCTAAATCAACATCATAATAAAATCCTTTTTCGCCCGGAGGACCGTAACCAAATTTTACACCCGGAAATTGGCTTTCTAAGGCCTCGGCCATCAAATGCGCACTAGAATGCCAGAAGGTTGTTTTTCCATCTACATCATTCCATGTGAGTAATTGTAAATTAGCATCCGTCGTAATGGGGCGGGAAGCATCCCATACATTACCATTTACTTTTGCAGCAAGTACCTTTCTGGCTAATCCTTCGCTGATCGACTTCGCAATGTCCATGGCCGATGTACCCGAAGCATATTCGCGAACCGCACCATCCGGAAGTGTAATTTTAATCATGTTCATGTTATATTTACCGAATTGAAAATGAACTTTGAAGCTTACCAGGGGTAAATCTTTTCAAAAAATCATTCAATCCTTTATTTTTGAGTTGCAAATTTAACGAAGTATTGGGTACTTAAAAACTAATTGAAAATATCTTTGTTAATCTGTTCGAACTATTTAATAATTGTGCTAAAAAAAACCGACAAGTGAAAAGGAAAATTATTACAATTTGTATTTGTTTCTTGTTTTGTTTCATCTGTGCGAAAGCACAAGTTGTTGACGGTCAATGGAAAGGATATTTCGATAGTAAAGGGGATATTGTTTTAAGCGGATCTAACAACACGGAGTATGTTTTAGAATTAGAAATTAGAGACGATTATGTAACCGGTTTTTCTTATTCATACTTCCAAGGAAGACGCTATTATGTGATTTGTTCATTGGAAGGAACCTATAATAAGCATACCAAATCTATTAAAGTAACCGAAATGGAGCGGGTAAAGGGCAATACACCGCCAGATTTTTCAGATTGTTTACAAACCCATTTTTTAACCTATGAAAAAGAGGGTAATGTAGAAAAGTTGGTAGGACGCTGGGAATCGGCCCCCGGACAACGTGGCGGTTGCGGCGTTGGTAAAACTGCGCTCACACGCAGAACTTTAACCAATGATTTAAGCAGCTTTAATAAGCCGGCAACCAAAACCGTAGTTACCCCACCTATTAAAAAGCCACAAAATATTACACCCAAACCCAACAAACCGAATATAGCCGTTGTACCCAAAAAACCAACTTTAGCACCACCGGTTGCCAAAACAAACCCTGCTAAGCCAAAGGTAAAACCTGCACCGGCAACTGTAACACCGGCTCCTGTTGTAGTAACGCCACCGGTTGCAAAAGTGAATCCACCGGTTATCGACCGACCCAATGTGGTAAAACCGGCACCTCCCAAACCGAGCGCCGA
>JBJOQA010000027.1:0-8982 GCA_046050225.1 Bacteroidota bacterium
GATGTATTAAAAGCAGCTTTGGATATTGAACGTTTTGGTTCAGATGGCATTACCGTTCACCCCCGCCCCGACGAGCGCCATATACGTTATAGCGATGTGTATGCGCTAAAAAAGCATATTCGCACCGAACTTAACATTGAAGGCAATTGCACCGAAGAAAAGTTTGTAGAATTGGTACTTAAAACATTGCCGGCACAAGTTACCTTGGTACCGGATGCCTTAGGCCAGCTAACTAGTAATCATGGTTGGAATACCATTGAACATGCAGATTATTTAAAAAATATGATTCATATTTTCAAACAGGCCGGTATTCGAACATCCATATTTGTAGACCCAATCATTGAAATGATTGAAGGAGCAGCTGCCACCGGAACGGATCGTATTGAGTTATACACAGAATCATATGCAAAAGAATTTGCCATTGGCAACCATGTTGAAGCTATTTCGGCGTATACCGCTGCCGCACAAAAGGCGGTTAATTTAGGTTTAGGCATTAATGCCGGACATGATTTGGATTTACAGAATTTGAAATACTTTGCCACGAACATCCCAGGACTTTTAGAAGTTTCAATTGGTCATGCTTTAATCAGCGACGCACTTTATTTTGGATTAGAAAATACCGTACAGTTATATCAACGACAATTACCTAAAAAATAAAAGCAAACGCCGTCACTTTTTAGTGAACGGCGTTTTAGTGGTTCAGAATTCCCGCTTAGGAATATTTTATTTTGATTCAACCGAAGCTAAACTGATTTCCCAATCAGATTTCATTCTAGTGATTAAGGGATTTGCCGCATCATCATTGATCCAAATGTCTTCTTTTCCATCCTCACTACGTAAGTGAATTAGTTTCAATACTCTCTCCTCATTTTTGTATAATACTTCTCCTTGATAAGACTCCTCTGCTTTTCGATCTTCTTTTGCAGAAATCACCTTAAATAATTTCTCTTCTCCATTCATATTCATTTTAGTAAAGCCGGAAGTTTTAATTTGACTAAAAACTTCGTTACTTACCCATACGGTTGTTTGGTTCGTTAAAGCATGATCCCCGGCCGAAAAGCGATTCATTTGCTGATGCGCATTGGTTAAAGCATCCTTAGAAATGGTTACCTTTCCCTTCATGGATTCGTTCATATTCATCTCCCAATGAAAACTGATGCCAGCATTCATATCTACTATTGCTTCAGATACTTTGAAATCATACTCATCTCCCCCAAACTTTACTTTATATAAATAGCTAACTGTATGGGCGGGGTTAACATCGGCAACTACATTCGGGCAAAACATTTTCTTTTGCAGATAAGTAGAACCATCAAACTTACGTTGAATCAAATCGGCTAATGTGCAGGCATCATCTAAATTCTTCTTCTCATACAGTACATCTACTTTCATTCTTAAAATCCTTTCTGATGAATCAATTGCAATTGCTTTGTCCAACACTTGAAGCGCAGCATCATAATTAGTTAGTTTTAAATAAGCAGCCGTTGCAGTTTGAAGGGATTGTAAATCAGTAGCATCCGTTTTTAATACCGGCAACGCAATACTAAGTGCTTTTTCAGATTGACCGCAAGTGGCTAAAATAAACGCGTAGCTAGATAATAGTCTTTCTTTTTGTGAAGCAGCCAAAAGTGAAAAGCCCTTTTCGGCTAAAGGCAATGCTTGATCAAATTTTTCCATATCTGCCAACTCAGTTGCCTTCATAAAATAGCCGGAACCATTATTGGGTGCGATTTCAATAGCGGCATCATAGTAAACCATTCGATCATGCTGTGTAAATTCCAAATCGGCGATATACGGTAAAACACTAATCACTTCAACGGCATCATCTGCAGATTTATAAAAGGATTTGATTTGGGCAATTGCTTCTTTGGCAGCACCTGATCGAGCTAAGCAAACTGTTTTTTTCACAACTGCTTCGGTATCGCTGGGTTGTATTTTTAGAATTTTATCGGCTAAAATCAAAATATTTCCACAGTCTTCGGTTGAACTAGTAGACAAATCCGACAATCGCTTTTTAAGCAGTTTTATATCCTCCTTAGGTGCAACACTTTTTTTAGCCGGAGCTTTTTTAGGAGCGGTCTTTTGCCCATAAGACATAACTGCGCCAGACAATAAAAGCAATCCAATGAGTAGTTTTTTCATGTTCTAAATATTTATATAATTAAAAGTAGGAAACTACAAAAATTAAGATATACCCTGATTACGGTATTTTACCCATTTCATTGAAAAGTACATTTATAAAAAAATCTAACTACCATTCAACCTTTTAGCATATGAATAGCATAAGCAGCGCAATAACCTTTCTTCTGTTGATTATTATTGGGATAAGTGCCTGTAGTTCTCCCAAAAAAGACCCACGCATTGCCCAAATGATGGAAGTGCAACAAAGTCATTTTTGCCTTTCGGTAGACAGTGCATCCATGGCTTGGACC
Organism: Bacteroidota bacterium; assembly: GCA_046050225.1. Lineage (GTDB taxonomy): Bacteria > Bacteroidota > Bacteroidia > Chitinophagales > Chitinophagaceae > Ferruginibacter. Next base: position 2,433 of record JBJOQA010000027.1, read on the forward strand.
CGGTTATTATACTATCTCGACTTGAGAAAACATTCAATTGGCGGCGGCGAATGGCAAGAAAATGATTCTACCATTTATATCCCCTATGGCAATAGTCAAAAAAAAGGTAACTCTTTAAAAATAATCAGAAGATTTGAAGGAGAGCGTGTTTGTATTAATATCAATTGGTGGTACAATCAAATGCGCGAAGAATTAGGAGAAAAAGAAATTGGTTTGTACATGCTACATGGTATCGAATTATAAAAAAAGGGGCATGAATTAACTGCCCCTTTACAAACTATTTAAATAATGCTAATCATCTAATTTCAATACAGCCAAGAAAGCTTCCTGCGGAACTTCTACATTACCAATTTGGCGCATCCTTTTCTTGCCCTCTTTTTGTTTTTCCAACAATTTACGTTTACGACTGATATCACCACCATAACATTTAGCGGTAACATCTTTACGCATTGCACTAATATTTTCACGTGCAATTACTTTTGCACCAATTGCCGCTTGAATGGCAATTTGGAATTGCTGGCGGGTTAATAATTCTTTTAATTTTTCGCACAATTTTCTGCCAAATTCTTGCGCGCGCCCCCTGTGAATCAATGCACTTAAGGCATCAACTTTTTCGTTATTTAACAAGATATCCATTTTAATGATATCACTGTCGCGATACTCAATTGGATGGTAATCAAATGATGCATAACCGCGGGTTTGACTCTTTAATTTATCGTAAAAATCAAATACGATCTCGGTAAGCGGCATTTCAAAAGTTAACTCAACACGTGTAGTGGTTAAATAACCTTGATGTGTTAAGATGCCGCGCTTTCCGATACAAAGCGTCATGATATTACCAATATACTCCGGTTTGGTAATGATTTGCGCTTTAATGAAAGGCTCTTCGATACGCTCTAATCGACTTGGATCAGGCATTTCGGTTGGGTTATTAACCTGTATTTTTTCCCCTTTTGTGGTATAGGCAATAAAACTTACGTTGGGAACCGTGGTGATTACCGTTTGATTAAACTCACGTTCTAATCTTTCTTGAATAATCTCCATGTGCAATAAACCTAAGAATCCACAACGGAAACCAAAGCCTAATGCTTGAGATGTTTCCAATTCAAAGGTTAAAGAAGCATCATTCAGTTGCAACTTCTCCATACAATCGCGCAGCTCCTCAAACTTATCCGTATCTACCGGGAAGATTCCCGCAAACACCATCGGCTTAACTTCTTCAAAACCATCAATTCTATTTTCGCAAGGATTGGCGATGGTTGTTAGCGTGTCGCCCACCTTCACTTCTTTGGCATTTTTGATACCGGTGATAATGTAGCCTACATCTCCGCATAAAACTTCTTTTTTGGCATCCATATTTAACTTTAGGATACCCACTTCATCTGCCTCATACTCTTTATCCGTGCTAAAGAATTTTACCTTATCGCCTTTTTTCAGGCTACCGCTGAATATGCGATAATAAACGATAATACCGCGGAAGCTATTAAATACGCTATCAAAAATCAACGCTTGCAAAGGGGCATTAGGATCACCTTTTGGCGCAGGAATACGATGTACGATGGCAGATAAAACACCTTCGATACCAATACCCGATTTACCGCTTGCCAACAAAATATCTTCCTCCTTACAGCCAATTAAATCAATAATTTGATCTTTCACCTCCGGAATCATTGCGCCGTCCATATCAATTTTATTGATTACCGGAATAATTTCGAGATTGTTTTCAATAGCGAGATACAAATTACTAATGGTTTGTGCTTGGATACCCTGCGTAGCATCCACTAATAACAATGCACCTTCACAAGCGGCAAGGGCGCGACTTACTTCATAACTAAAATCTACGTGGCCGGGGGTGTCAATTAAGTTCAATGTGTATTCTACCCCGTCTAACTTGTAATTAATTTGGATAGCATGACTTTTGATCGTAATCCCTTTTTCACGTTCCAAATCCATATCATCCAGCACTTGTGCTTGCATATCACGTTCGCTGATGGTATTGGTAGATTGCAACAAACGATCGGCCAAGGTACTTTTACCATGATCAATATGCGCAATGATGCAAAAATTTCTAATATTCTTCATTATCCTCGGTTGATTTTCTGCCGCGAAAATAACTGAATTTTGGTTCTAATTTTCAGGTAGTGTTATTTGACTTATAAAAAACAGATTTTCAAGCAGTTAAAAAGTAACCAATTGTGTATTTTCGTTTCGTCTCTCTCTAAAATGTGCCGTATTCAATTTTGACGAATTGCACAAGTTTTACGAACTTGTAATACGCCATCGTTAAAATCAGCTATTAATTAACCATCATGTTAACCAAATTTCTACCAGTTTACCTATTTCCCACATTACTGTTGACTTTCTTCAGTTTACAGGGTAAAGCGGCAATGGCGACTTATCCTCCGTCAACTTTTATCGATTCACCCAAGGTATTGGTTATATTACTAGAAATAAAAAAATTAAACAATGAATTCCAGGTTGTACAATGCAATACCAAAATTGTAAAAGGGAGCAAAAGAATAAACTTTTCAGATGATGAAACAAAATCTAATGAAGCTGTTTTTTTGTTGGAAATAGTAGACAATCAGCAAAAAATTGTTTATACCCACATTTTAAACGAATCGTTTACCGAAACGCTAGAATTTGTGAACAACCAAGGCGTTTTTGAGAAAAAACAAACTGAAAAAAAATTGGCTATTGCTTTATTGCAATTACCATTTGAAAGAAATTTTAAATCCCTTCATATTAGCAGCATTAATTCAGCAAAACAAAAGCAACTGATTTATCAAACTAATTTAAAGCCAATTGACTAATTAAGCCTGCCATGAAAATAAAAGCAATTCTTTTTAAGCTGTTCGTTTTTGTGTTAGGATGTTTTCCTTGCTCTAATATTCATGCACAAGCCTTTTTAATTGACACGATTCAATTTCATGGCAACCAAGGAAACTTTATCAATATGGTATTTTTAGGAGATGGTTTTCCTGCTTTAGCCATGGCCAATTATAAAACCAACGTAACTAACCTATCCAATTACCTGTTTAATACTTCTCCCTTTTCGGAATATCGCAACCATTTTAATGTTTTTGCCATACGAGTACCTTCTACCGATGCAGGCGCCAATCATCCCGCTACTGCGGGAGATGAAGCTAGCTCAGGCGGGCAACCAGCGCTAACCGTTAATACCTACTTTAACAGCACATTTGATTTATATGGTATCCATCGATTATTATATGCCCAAAACAGTTCGGCTATATATACCACACTATTTAACAACTTCCCGCTTTATGATCAACCCTTGGTAATTGTAAACACCCCTTATTACGGCGGATCTGGCGGCAGTTACGCAACTTCTTCTTTGCATACATCTGCCTATGAAATTTTAGTTCATGAAATTGGACATTCATTTGCTGCGCTTGCAGATGAGTATTATGCTGGTGATCAATATTTTGCCGAGAAGCCTAATATGACCCAACAAAATAACCCGGCATTTGTAAAATGGAAAAATTGGTTAGGCACCGGTAACATCGGTATATACAACTATGGCAATAGTGGCAATGCCGCTTTATGGTTTAAGCCACATCAAAATTGTAAGATGCAATTTTTGGGTCCGGCATTTTGTGCCGTTTGCAAGGAAACGATCATTGAAAAAATTCATCAGCTTTTTGGAAATGTTATACTTCAATTTCAACCGGCCAATAATGTTCCGGTTAATTTTTGTAACAGCCCCTTAAAGTTTGTATTAACATTAGCCAAGCCCAATCCTAATACCTTAAAGACTAGCTGGACCTTAAACAATATAACTATTGGATCGCAAGTAGATTCAATTTCGATAAGTGCAGGCCAGCTCAATCAAGGAAATAATATTTTAAATGTAACGGTATTGGATTCTACCACGCAATCGCGAAGTGATACCCATACAGGCAATCATACCTATTCACTAACCTGGACGATTACACGAAACGATTATACGCCCTCTATTGTTCTTAATGGAGACACCAGTTTATGTGCGGGGCAAACATTAACACTAACCGCAAGTGCTGCCAATAGTTATAATTGGTCAAATGGCGCAACTACTCAATCTATTACTATTAGCGAAGCCGGTAATTACAGTGTTACTACCACTGATATTGGTGGTTGTACCGGAACCTCATTGCCAATTATTGTTACCACTTGGCCTAAACCGGCAATTGGTGCCGACACAAGCATCATTCTATTATGTAATACCGATCAAATTAATTTAACCACCTTATATAATACAAATAACCTCAGCAGCAGTTGGAATACGGCCACCCCCACTCAAGCAGGAATTGGAAGATATCAACTCATAGCCTCAAACAATGCAGGCTGTTCAGACACTGCACTTATTACCGTTAAACAGCAAGTAGCGCGTTGGACAGGCACCATCAGCAGCAATTGGCATGATGCAGGCAATTGGTCATCCAATACCGTACCGGATGCCAAAACACATGTTATCATTAGAACCTTAACGCCATTTGCCTGTATCATAAGTGCGCAAGATGCAACAGTCGCTTCGATTAAGGTGATTTCGCCCGGCAGCTATCAAATTATCAACAACAAAAAACTTATCCTTACTGCCCAATGTAGTACATTGCCGGATCAGTAAATGTATTAAAAAAGAATCCTCATGATACCTATAACAGGCGTACATCATATAGCCATTATTTGCAGTAACTATACCGTAACCAAACATTTTTACACCGAAATTCTTGGATTAGAAATTGTACGAGAGGTTTACAGAAGCGAACGCGATTCTTACAAATTAGATTTAGCCATTGAGGGGCAGTATTGTATTGAAATATTCTCCTTTCCTAATCCTCCGGCACGCCCTTCAAAGCCTGAATCCTGTGGATTACGGCATCTTGCATTTGCCACCAAAGATTTAGATGGAGCTATTGCTCAACTAACCGAAAAAGGAGTAATATGTGAACCGGTTCGTGTAGATGCGTTTACCAACAAACGTTTTACTTTTTTTGCCGATCCGGATGATTTACCACTTGAACTATACGAAGCGATCTAAAACAAATTATATGAAAATTATTTTAACCATTTTTTTTGTATTGACCACCGCAATTTTAGTGGCACAAAACACCGCCCAAAACACCACCTTTAATGCCCAACTAGCCGACTCTTTAAAGGCTGATGATTATGGCATGCGGATGTATAGTTTGGTTATTTTGAAAACCGGCAAGCGGGATGAAAAGAATCCGAAAGTATTAGATAGTTTATTCAAAGGACATATGGCCAACATTACAAAAATGGCTAAATCAGGTGAGCTATTTGTAGCCGGACCGATAGAAAAAAACAGCAATCAATATCGAGGTATTTTTATCTTAAAAGCCAGAACGGAAGCAGAAACAAGGGCTTTTTTACAAGCAGATCCCGCCATTGCAGCAGGAATTTTTGAAATTGAAATATATGATTGGTATGGATCAGCCGCTTTGCCTTTATATCTACCCTATCATGATCAAATTCAAAAGACTAAATTTTAATTAATCCGGCAATACTACAGATGCAGATTTTAATAGTTGATACACCTGGGGTAAGGCTTGTTTAAACCGTTTATAGGTGGCATCGGCAATATTTTTTCGATCAAAAGGTACATATCGAACATAGGTTTGATGAGCACCTGCCGTTCTTCCATATTTGTAAGCATAAGTAAACCAACCATCCTCACCTAAGGCTGAATTTGGCAACTGATCGTGGGGGATACTTATAAAAAATTGATGATTGTTATTTGTGGAATGTTGTTGTTTGGCCAACCGTTGTTGTCGCAATACCATATAGGCTGTTTTGGCAGTTTCTACGCCCGGATCAATTAGTTTAACTGAGGGAGCCAACAATGGTCGATAAATAAATACACCGGCCTTTTTAAAATTATACAGTTGCTTTAAAACTTGTTGAATAGTATCCTTTAAATAAGGATAATGGGTACAACCTAAAATAAGCGTATTCAAAGGTGCTACGCGCGGTTGGTTGCGCATATTTTCTAATAGATGTACCAAATGATAGCGAACATAATTGGCAGGCGCATTGATTTGAATTTCTTTACAAGTTCCATCCGACAGGCGTTCACAAACCAAAAAATTGCTACTTGAATCAAATTGGTAGGCATCCATCAACAAGGTATCAATCGGGTATTTTGCATGATGTAACGAAGGCCCTAAATAGTTTTCACGTAAATGAGTGGCAGTATCACTAAAATAATTGAAATCACGATCAATGCTTTCGGCAATGCCATATCCGCCTTGGCTAACAATTGCCGGCGTTTTGATTTGCATTTGTTTTGCCATTTTTCTTATTGTGCGGGGATAGCCATCGCTGGCTACTGTACCAACAGTTGCAAAAACACCAATGGTGCCGGGATGATTTCGTTGATATATTAGTGCTGCTTTTGCACCGGCATCTATAACACCTATCACAGGTATTTTAGCTTTTTTTATATCAACCGATTGTTGAATATCTGCCAGCGCATACGCAGTTGCAGTATTACACGCTATAATAATCAACTTTACCTTCGGTTTTTCAGACG
>JBJOQA010000028.1:0-5073 GCA_046050225.1 Bacteroidota bacterium
TCCATGCAAACATGAGTGGGGCAACAATGGTTGCATCACTTTCTACAATGAATTTTGGCGTGTGAATATCCAATTTACCCCAAGTGATTTTTTCGTTGGGTACTGCACCGCTATAAGAACCGTAAGAAGTAGTGCTGTCGCTAATTTGACAGAAATAGCTCCAGAATGGAACATCATGCCATTCTAAATCTTGATACATCATCGGCACTACGCAAATCGGGAAGTCGCCGGCGATACCACCGCCAATTTGAAAGAATCCAACGCCCTTACCGGCAGAGTTATTACGATACCAATCGGCTAACCAAACCATGTATTCGATACCACTTTTCATGGTGGTGGCTTTCATTTGATTTTTAATCACATAGCTCGCAAAAATATTACCCATGGTACTATCTTCCCAACCCGGCACTACAATTGGGATATTTTTTTGGGCAGCGGCTAACATCCAACTATTTTTTGGATCAATTTCATAGTATTGCTCCAAAACGCCACTCAACAACATCTTGTACATGTACTCATGTGGAAAATAGCGTTCGCCTTTTGTATCGGCATCTTGCCAAATGGCATGAATATGTTTTTGTAATCTTCTAAATGCTTCTTCTTCAGGGATACAAGTATCGGTAACGCGATTGTAATGGTTCTCGAGTAAATCCCATTCTTCTTGCGGACTCAAATCACGATAATTAGGTACGCGCTTGTAGTGGCTATGCGCTACTAAATTCATGATATCTTCTTCCAAATTTGCCCCGGTACAGCTAATGATGGCCACTTTATCTTGGCGAATCATTTCAGCTAAGCTTAAGCCCAATTCGGCAGTACTCATGGCACCGGCAAGGGTAATCATCATTTTACCCCCTTCGTTGAGATGGGCTTCATATCCTTTCGCAGCATCCATTAAAGCGGCTGCATTAAAGTGGCGGTAGTGATGTTCTATAAAGTTAGAAATCGGTCCTCTGTTCATACTTTTTAATTTTGTGCTGCAAAAGTAGTTTTTTTGATCCAAGCATCCGAAATTCTGTTCAGCATCGTTGCGTCGCACCCTTCAACGGCATACCTTTATGCATCAATTTTTAGCTATGTTGAAGATTTTTAGCTTTTTTGCAGCCATTTTATTGATACAAACAACTGCAGCGCAGTCGATTGCCGGCGATTGGTCGGGCAAAATAACCGTACAAACCACCGAACTGCCAATTGAGTTTCATATAAAAGACAGCGCGGGTGTTTTTTCGGCCACCTTTGATAGTCCGAAACAACAAGCCTATGGTTTGCCCTGCAGCGGCGTTGAATTAAAAGGCGACAGTTTATACGTTTTCATGAAAATGATTAATGGAAAATATGTTGGGCAGTTATCGCCCGATCATAAACGCGCTTTTGGAACTTGGTATCAAGGCATCAATGCGATGTCGCTCGATCTTCAAAAAACAAGTGATGTGGTTACAAAAAAAGAGCTTAAACGCCCACAAACGCCTAAACCACCTTATTCCTATAATTCAGAAGAGGTAATCTATAATAATGCAGATAGCAGTATTCGATTTGGCGCCACCCTTACCACACCACTTATTCAAAAAGGAAAGTTGGCACATCCCGCTCCTGCGGCTATTTTAATTACCGGTTCGGGAAAACAAGATCGGGATGAAACCATTTTTCAGCATAAGCCTTTTGCCGTTATAGCTGATTATCTTACCAGAAACGGATATGTGGTATTGCGTGTGGATGATAGGGGCGAGGGTAAAACAACCGGGAAATTTAATACCGCTACTACGGCTGATTTTGCAAAAGATGTAGCAGCGGGAATTCGATATTTAAAAACAAGGGCTGAAGTAGATACTAATCAAATTGGTTTAATCGGTCATAGTGAAGGTGGAATGATTGCGCCGATGGTGGCGGTAAATAATCCAAGTGTACATTGGATCATATTGTTAGCAGGAACCGGTGCACCCATTATTGATATGATGACGCAACAGAATGTTGATATTTTAAAATCAAATGGATTAGCCGAAGCGGATGCTTTGCAATATGGGGTATTGTATAAAAATATTGTAACGCTTGTTGCGGCATCCACCGATACCGTTGAAGCCAGGAAAAAGGCAGCCGAAATATTTGATTATTGGCAACAAAAACAAACCCCCGAAATGGTGCGCATTGCAACAGGTGTTACCAATGAAAAATCGAGGGATCAATTTTTGCGAGCCTTGATTTATCAGTTAAAACAACCGTGGTTTGATTACTTTATCAAACAAGATCCTGCGCAATATTTATCTAAATTAAATGGTGCAGTATTGGCGCTCAATGGCGAAAAAGATATTCAGGTTAATGCGGATTTAAATATCAATGCAATTAAAAAAACAATCGGCAAGCAGGCAAAATTGACCACAAAAATTTATCCGCAACTCAATCACTTATTTCAGCATTGTACTTCTTGCACGGTGGATGAATATGGCGTTTTGGAAGAAACATTCTCTACTGAAGTATTGGCAGATATGGTGCAATGGTTGGATAAAACAACCCAATTAAAAAAATAGGGAAATACCGGAGGCAAACGCTTCAATTGGTTAGGCTTGTATCAAAACATGCAGGTTGTTGAATACAATTTAATACGATCAATTGATACGCCTGATTCAGGCATCTCCCTTACACTTCACACCAATTTATACTAGATACGTTTTTTACTTTCAACGGTTATTTCACCGCTGGCGCTAATTTTCAACTTCACAATTTGTTTTTCATTACTGGCGGTTAAGTAATAATGTGTTTCTTTTTCATAGTTAACTTCTGTTGCAGTGGTAGCTGCGGTGTAACCTTCAAATTTGCTTTTGAATGCCATGCTGGCGGCAAGTGGCAATTGGCTAGATTGGATGGTTTGCGAAGTAGCAATCAAATCGCCATTTTCATTATAAGCTACTTCCGTTTTGATTTGATTGTTGAGAAAACGTGCAAAATATAAATCCTCTTTTTTCTCCCAGCTTACCTGCTTTGCTCCGGTAAATTCTTTTTGAAATGCTTGTTGTACGATTGGATTTACAACGGGTTCATCTGTTTTTGGTGTAAATGCACTGGCACTAAAAAATAAAGCTAATGCGGTTACGAAAGTGCTGATCTTTTTCATGGTTTAAAATTTTTTAAGGTTGTATGAAATCCGGATGCTATCCGGTTGATTGATTTGATAAGTCAAAATTACTAGCAGTGCAAAGGGTGTCAAAGCCAATTGTGATTGGTGATGCTTCCAACATATGAAATAGCGATAAGCGGCATGCTTGGTACTGCGTTTGAATGGTCAAATACAGCTGAAAGACTTTGCTGCAGAGGGTTGTAGCAACATTCTTAAAATTTTATTAAAACGGGTTCGCGAAATGTTAAAAGGTAAAAGTGGTAGGAGGACCAACGGGTTTATAGAGATATCTACAAAAAAATGAAGGCTAGTTTCTGCACATTTACTTAAAATGTATATTTTGTGACTGCTACTTTTTTTCACCATCAATAATTGCGATATGCTTGACCGTAGAAGTTTTATAAAGAATAGTTCAATTGCGAGTGCCGGATTTGCAATTCTGCCTTCCGGCGCTTTATTTGCCGATAATAGAAAAGTAAAGGTTGGATTAATTGGGACGGGCCTACGTGGTCAGGACCACTTAGAGTTATTATTAAAACGCGATGATACGGAAGTGGTCGCAATTTGTGATGTTAATCCGGATATGCTTGCCATGGCAAAAAAATTATTTGTTGACGCCGGAAAAGCACTGCCTAAAATACATACCGGTAGTACAGTTGCCTATGAGGATTTGCTTAAAACTCCCGGATTGGAAGCCGTGGTTATTGCCACGCCTTGGGAATGGCATGCGCCGATGTGTATTGCTGCCTTACAAGCAGGTGTTTATGTGGGTACTGAAGTTGTTTTAGGCACTACGTTGGAAGAACATTGGGAAGTGGTACATGCGGCGGAGCAGTATCACGGACATTTAATGATGCTAGAAAATGTTTGCTACCGCAGAGATGTGATGGCTGTTTTAAATATGGTTAGGCAGGGTATGTTTGGGGAGTTGGTGCATTTGCAAGGCGGCTATCAGCATGACCTAAGGGGTGTGAAATTTAACGATGGCAAAACCCCATATGATAGTGGCGTAGAGTTTGGCGAAAAGGGTTACTCTGAAGCAAAATGGCGCACCAATCATAGCGTTTATCGCAACGGCGATTTATATCCTACCCATGGCATCGGCCCGATTGCAAATTATATCAATATTAATCGTGGTAATCGATTTTTAAATCTTTGTTCATTTAGCTCCAAAGCAAGAGGGTTGCATGATTATGTGGTTAAAAAAGGGGGAGCAGATCATCCCAATACGAAGGTTGATTTTAAATTGGGTGATGTAGTTACCACTTCAATTAGCACGGCCAATGGAGAAACTATTTTGTTACAACATGATACCAATTTACCTCGACCCTATTCATTAGGCTTTAGAGTGCAAGGTACCAAGGGTATTTGGATGGATTTGAATAAATCACTCATGATTGAAGGTCTTACGAAGCCACATGTTTGGGAGCCGGCGCAAGCACTACTCGATCAATATGACCATCCGTTGTGGAAACGTTGGAGTGTTGATACTAAAGGTGCGGGCCATGGCGGCATGGACTTTTTTGTTATTCATGCATTTATTGAATCTGTAAAGCGCAAAGTACCAACGCCGTTGGATGTTTATGACGCAGCTGCTTGGAGTGCAATTACGCCTTTGAGTGAAATGAGTATTCAATTGGGTAATCAAACGGTGGAGTTTCCTGATTTTACAAAAGGTAAATGGATGTACGCAAAACCTAATTTTGCTTTAGATGATCAGTATTAATTCAGCTTGCAATTATTAAGTTATGCAACAGCCGCCGAGCGAAGTACTTAAAAGATTTTATCCTGACTTTTCAGGGCAAATCATTCCAATTCAAGAAGGGTTAATCAATCATACTTGGAAGTTGGCGGCTGATAAATTTGGCGCTTCAGCCATCTTGCAAAAGATAAATACCGATATTTTTTCAAAGCCGGGCTGGCTGCAAGAGAACTATTTTCATGTTGCAACGGCTTTACAAGAA
>JBJOQA010000029.1:0-8495 GCA_046050225.1 Bacteroidota bacterium
GGATCGTAAATGATTATTGAAGTTGAATGAATTCTTTTACCAGCCACGGGTTTCAACCCGTGGTGGGAATTGCCCCGATGGGCTGGTTGGGAATAGCGTTTCAACAGTTGAGGGGGTTGAAGGATTTGAAGGTTTGAAGCGTTTTAACGTTAAAGTCGTTTCAACGTTTGAAACGTTTAATTCGTTACGTGTGCGCCGCTGCGCTGGATCGTGACAATTGGTGGTTCGTTGAGACACGAACCAAGGCTGCAGAAAAACGACTCAAACCCTCAAACGTTGAAACCTTGAAACGAACCGCCTCCCATCCCGCGCCAGCGGTAACCGTTCGATAACCTTAAACTTTAAACCTTAAACCCTTTCAAACGACTCAAACCCTCCAACCTCCAAACGTTTCAAGCGTTTCAACCCTTTTCCCGTACCTTTACACCTCATCCCTGTTGAAATAACAGTAAATCTCACCAAAATGGCAAAGAAATTCTACCAAAAATTTACCGAAAAGAAGAGTGGCACGATAAGAGAAGAGCATCGTCAGGCGAAGCGCAAAGTGAAGAAAGAGCGTGCGGCGGCTATTGATGAGCGTTTTGAAAATAAGCGCAAAATGAAGGAGGCTGCAAGAGCCTTGATGGAGGAGCGTAAAAGAACCGGCCAATCTACCAAACACCAACCTGAAGTGGCAGCGCCCATCAAGGCCAAATCAACCGGTATAAATAAAACGGGCGTAATTGGCAAAACCGCAGGTTCGGTAGCCGGTAACGAAATGCCTTTAAACAAATATATTGCCCACGGCGGTATTTGTAGCAGAAGAGATGCGGTTGAACTCATTAAAGCCGGAAAAGTAAAGGTGAATAATGTTGTAATTACCGAACCCGCCTTTAAAGTAACGGGTGCCGAAACCATTACATTCGACGGCAAATCGGTGATACGCTCAGTTAACTTGGTGTATATTTTGTTAAATAAACCAAAAGATTATATCACAACCACCGACGATCCGCAGGGTCGTAAAACAGTATTGCAATTGGTAAAAGCAGCAACCGATGAACGCATTTATCCGGTAGGCCGTTTAGATAGAAATACCTCCGGCGTATTGTTGTTAACCAATGATGGTGAGCTCACTCAAAAATTATCGCACCCGAGCTATAATATCACCAAAGTGTACGAGGTGAAATTGGATAAACCCTTAACCAAAACCGACTTTGATAAAATTATGAGCGGTGTTGAATTGGAAGACGGTATGATTCAAGCCGATACTTTGGCGTATGCCGATTCAAAAGACAAAAGCGTGATTGGCATTGAAATTCATAGCGGCAGAAACCGTATTGTACGCCGTATTTTTGAGTCATTAGGCTATGATGTAAAAGGCTTAGACCGCGTGATGTATGCCAACCTCACCAAGAAAAATGTAGACCGTGGTAAATGGCGCTACTTGGCCGAAAAAGAAGTTCGTTTATTGAAGTACTTAAATGCATCTTATAAGAAAACAGCTGATGCGCCAAAAGCACCTGCCATGCCTAAACCGGCAAGAGCAGCCAAACCTACTTCCGAAAAAAGGCCCAACCCTACCCCGCGTGCTGCTGCACCCGTAAAAAAGAAAGCAGCGCCGGTAAAGAAACGCGCCGACAAAAAATAACGGTATAAGATTTGTAAATTAGCTGTTGATGAAAAGCAATCGGCTACTTATCTATCTATTCATTTGCTGTGCAATTAGTTTTGGAACCGGATGTTCTAAAACTAATTTGCCAATGAATTCTACCCGTAGTTTTTACATGGGTGTTACCCCTTGGCCTGCAGATTTTACCCAAACAGAAGTTTTAGGCGCCTACCAATTTATTAATCAACATTGTGATATAATATCTCAGCATTTTGATGATGGCATCCCCTGGCAAGAAGCACTACAGCAACAACCGATGCCAACTGCTTTTCAACAAGATGTACAAAACAGAATTGCCCTAACTCCGCCTGGCAAAACTATTCTACTGAGTGTGTCGGCACTCAATTTAACCCGAAAAGCAAAGTCGGATTATTATAAACACAGTAGCCCCAATATTACAGACAGTATTCGCCAGCATTGGCAACAAATCAGATTTTCTGATCCTTCGGTAAGCAATGCTTATTTACACTATATCAGTTATTTAATTGATCAATTTCAGCCGGCCTATGTAAATTTTGGCGTTGAAAGTAATTTGAGTGTTTGGCCCGAAAATGATTTCAACGACTATCTTATTTTTATTCAGCAGGTATACGCAGCACTTAAAATTAAATATCCGCAATTGCCGTTTTTTGTGAGTTTAATGGCAGAGGAAGGAACTTCGGCGCTGAATAACGCCGCACGCTTATTGCCTTATAGCGATTATGTTGCATTAAGTGCGTATCCCTATATTACTTCCGGTAGTTCGGCCAACGGCAATACCAACCCCCAATTATTACCCACCGATTATTTTACCCGTTATATTAATTTGGCGCCAAATAAACCCTTTGCATTTGCCGAAACCGGTTATAATGCAGAGCCCTTACAAATTGCGGCCTTTCAATTAAACAAACAAGGCAATGCCGCATGGCAAGATGCTTATCTGCAGCAAGTTTTACAGCTTTGCCAACAACAACATGCCGTGTTTTTTATTTGGTTTTGCTACAAAGATTATAATGCCGGGGTACAAACATTAATTAGCATGGGGCAATATCAACCGCTGTTTAGCTTATGGTCGGATATGGGTTTGGTTAGCGAAAGCAACCAACTGCGTCCGGCTTATCAAACTTGGCTCAACTGGATGCAAATGAATCGAGAACCCTAAGCCATACCTGCCAAATTACAAGATTCGTTATTTAAGTTAAGGTAGCTCTGCGGCGCAAGTTGTATCTTGCAACTTCTAAACCAATACGTAATAGCTATGATGAGCAGGAAAGCAAAGTTTTATTTTTTATCTTTTATTAAACATGATTTTAAGGCGAGTATCACCGTTTTTTTTGTGGCACTTCCACTATGCTTAGGTATTTCGCTGGCATCCGGCGCACCGGTTTACTCAGGTTTGATGGCGGGTATTATTGGCGGTATTGTTATTTCACTCATCAGCAAATCGGCGCTAAGTGTTAGCGGTCCCGCTGCAGGTTTAACCGCAATTTGTGCGGCAGCCATTACGCATATGGGCTCCATAGAAATTTTCTTTGTAGCCGTTGCCGTTGCAGGTATTTTACAAATTTTGTTAGGTGTTTTTAAGCTAGGCGGATTTACGCATTTTATTCCGTCGGCCGTTATCAAAGGGATGTTATCCGCCATTGGCGTATTATTAATTTCTAAACAAATACCCTATTTAATTGGCTACGACCAACCGGATTTTTACAGCGATACCTTATTCAATATTATCACCTTCAACAATGCTTTTTCGCATATAAACAACCTTTCTAACAATATCACTATAGGTGCTATTGTTTTGATGTTGATTTCATTTTTGGTAATGTATGTTTGGCAAAAATTCATGGCCAAAAAAGTTCCTTTTTTACCGTCCTCTTTTATTGTGGTAATCACAGGAACCTTGATTGCATTAGGCTTTGCGCATTTTGTACCATCCTTACAATTAAAACCTACGCAGTTAGTAAATATTCCAAATGATGTATTTGGACAAATGAAATTGCCCGACTTTACATCTGCTTTAAAGAGTGCCCAAGTTTGGCAAAATGCCGTGGTTATTTGCTTTGTGGCCACTTTAGAAACTTTATTAAGCATTGAAGCAATTGATAAACTAGATCCCTATAATCGTATTACCCCGCAAAACCGCGAATTGATTGCACAAGGAACCGGTAATTTTTTAAGCGGATTAGTAGGCGGCTTACCTATAACAGCCGTAATTGTACGTAGCTCCGCCAATGCCGAAGCCGGTGGCAGAACCAAATTATCTTCTATATCGCACGGCGTTTTACTGTTATTAGTAGTAGTGTTTGCAACAGCTTTGATTAATTATATTCCCTATTGTGTACTTGCCGTTATTTTAATAAGAACCGGTTATAACCTGGCCAAACCCGCCATGATTAGAGCGGTATATCGCCAGGGGCGTGAACAGTTTATGCCATTTATTATTACCATTGTAGCTATTTTATTTACCGATTTATTAATTGGTGTGTTAATTGGATTTGTATATGCGATTTACTTTTTAATTAAGCATACTTATCGTGCCGGATATATCATTGAAGAGAAACAAAATGGCAACATAAAAAACATTCGTATTGAACTAGCGCTAAATGTAAGCTTCTTAAACAAAAAGAAATTTATAGAAGTTTTGGATGGAATCCCCGATTATTCGGTTTTAACCATCGATGGCAGTAATAGTGTTTATATTGACCAAGATATTTTAGAAATATTTCAAGCTTTTAAAGCGAAAGCAAAATTGAAACATATTGAATTAACTATGATTGCTATTCCGGAAGTTGCATCTATAGAATTGCATTAGACATTTATACATCAAAGAAAAAGCGCTGTTTCATTAACCATGAACAGCGCTTTTTTTATGAAAGATCATTGAAGTTTATAACTTATTGTACCCAATTAATTGAATATGTTTTTGTTTGATTAAGGCGATGATTACGGCATTGGTAAAAATATCGGTTACCGATTGGCGATCGGCCGCTACATCTTCGTATCCTACATGATGAACCGCCTTTAATTCGTCGGTATCATAACCCGGATGCTCGATGTATAAATAGGTTTTTCCGGGTTGTAATTTTTCAATTAATTGCTGAAAATAAACCAGTCTTGCCTTGGTGTTACGTGGGGTTTGTTCAAAACCGATCATTGAAACATTGATGGCTTCCGGTTCAAATAAAAGATGATATTCGGCAGCCAAGCGCTTGGTCATTTCTTGAACATCTTTATGTAAATAGGTACAACCCATATGTGCCGAGATATGGCTCAGGCGCGGGATACGCAATTTTGCTAATTCAATTTGCGCTCTAAACTCGGCTTCAATTTCTTTTAAACTCCAGTTTTGTTCAGCTACAGATTGTTTAGGATAAAACTTATCGGGGAATACCTTTGGGAATAAATACCCATTAGAATCGCGCAGGCTAGGTGCAGCAGTAAGCGGTCGCCATTTAAGCAAATCCCACTCGCTGGTGATGGTAAGATGTACGCCTACATCTACACCGTGATTTTGAGCCAATAACTGCACAGCTTCCGGAAACCAAGGTGCTGGAACTAACACTTCAATCGACGTTACAATGCCTTCTTTATAAGCCTGTATCAAGGCTACATTACTGGCGTGTGAATATCCCATATCATCGCCCCGAACAATTAAACGAGGAGCGGCCAATGATTGCGCTTTTGCAAGGGTTGCGAATAGGCAAAAGGCGAAAAAGAAGCAAATACGCGTTTTAAGATAGCTTTTCATCAACAATTATTTTAATTAAATCGACACATTAAAATCACGCAATGCATCATTCAAACTCGTTTTTAAATCGGTACTGGCTTTTCTTTGGCCGATAATTAATGCACAACTCACCTGATAAGCACCAGCCAGAAATTGTTTGGTATAACTACCCGGAATCACCACGCTTCTTGCCGGCACATAGCCTTTATATTCAACGGGCGTATCACCGCTTACATCAATAATTTTGGTGGATTGGGTGAGCACCACATTAGCGCCCAATACCGCTTCCTTTTCTACACGAACACCTTCCACCACGATACATCTGCTTCCGATAAAACAACCGTCCTCAATAATCACCGGAGATGCTTGTAAGGGTTCTAATACGCCCCCGATACCTACTCCGCCGCTTAAATGAACACCTTTCCCTATTTGGGCGCAGCTTCCTACGGTAGCCCAAGTATCTACCATGGTACCTTCATCTACAAAAGCACCGATATTTACATAGGATGGCATCAACACCACATTTTTGGCCAAGTATGCACCATAACGAGCCACTGCATGCGGCACAGCCCTAACGCCCAATTCGGCATAACCGGATTTTAATTTCATTTTATCATAAAATTCAAATGGCGGTAACGTATGGGTTTCCATTTGTTGAATACCGAAATATAATAAAATAGCTTGCTTAACCCATTCGTTCACTTGCCATCCGTTTTCGGTTGGCGCGGCTGTGCGCAAGCGACCTTTATCTACTTCTTCAATAACCGCGCGAACGGCATTTACATAGGTTTCATCTTTTAAAAGGGATCGATCTGCAAAAGCAGCTTCTATTTGCTGTTGTAAACTCATGAAAAATATTTTAAACAAATGTAAGACATGCCGAAAGAACCTTCAACAATATTGCCGTTTAATAAATTTCAAGTTGTTTAAAAACAAAAAAAGGCGATCTAAAAAGATCGCCACGAATCATCTAACTAAACAAAATTCTTATAACAAAGTAGTTGGACAAACATAGTTGGTTACCGGCACTTGGGTTTTGGCAATTTCGGCAAAGCCGCCTACCACATCACTTAAATTATCCCAACCGCGTTGTTTTAGTATGGAAGCAGCAATCATACTACGATAGCCACCGGCACAATGTAAAATAAAGGGTTTGTTTTTTGGGAAATCACTCAGGTGCCTATTAATTTGATTTAACGGTATATTAATTGCATCTGGGATATGCTGCGCATCAAATTCACTTTTTTTTCTAACATCAATCACCAATGGTTTATTGTTTTGGTACAGGCTTTCAAAATCTTGTGGTTGAATACGTTTAATTTGATCCACTTCCTTGCCCGCCTTGATCCATGCCGTCACACCTCCAATTAAAAACCCGATGGTATGATCGTACCCCACCCGGCTTAAACGGATCATACATTCTTCTTCGCGCCCCGGCTCGGTGATTAATAAAATTTCTTGATTAATATCCGGAATCATTTCACCCACCCATTGGGCAAAATTGCCATCAATACCAATATTGATACTATTCGGAATAAAGGCATTTGCAAAATCATCCGCCTTGCGCGTATCCAACATCAGTGCGTGCGTTTCGTTAGCAGCAGCTTCAAAAGCATCTACGCTCAACGGACGTTTACCTCTAGATAAAACCGTATCCAAACTTTCATAACCTTGAATATTCATCAATACGTTTTTAGGAAAATAACCCGGTGGAGTAGTTAAGCCCTGGAGTAATTGCTGAATAAATTGTTCTTTGGTTAAATCCGGATTGAGGGCATAATTCACTTTTTTTTGATGGCCTAAGGTATCGGTCGTTTCTTTACTCATCATTTTACCGCATGCACTACCTGCACCATGATTAGGGTAAACAATTAAATCATCGCTAAGCGGCATTATCTTATTTCGAAGCGAATCATATAAATGACCCGCCAATTTTTCTTGCGTTAATTCGGCCACCACATGTTGCGCTAAATCGGGGCGTCCTACATCACCGATAAACAGGGTATCGCCCGTGATGATACCATGTTCTTTGCCATTTTCATCAATCAGCAAATAGGTGGTACTTTCCATTGTATGGCCGGGTGTATGCAAAACTTTCACTTTGCATTTACCAACTTCAAAAATTTGATTATCGAAAGCTACAATTGCATTATAGGCCGGTTTAGCAGTGGGGCCAAACACGATGGATGCACCGGCTTTTTTTTGTAAATCTAAATGACCGCTTACAAAATCGGCATGAAAATGCGTTTCAAAAACATACTTAATTTGAGCATTATCTAAAAATGCGCGGTCGATATAAGGTTGTACTTCACGAAGTGGATCAAATATGGCCGCTTCACCATTACATTCAAGATAATAAGCGGCATGCGCGATGCAACCGGTATAAATTTGTTCGAGTTTCATAAAAATATTTTTAGGCTGTTAATACCCTGAGGTATTTCAAAGGAAAGGATTGGCAAAGCACTTGGTGGCTTTTCAATAGGAAGGGACCATTTTACTAATGGAAAAATGCATTAAATAACTAGCAATAAGCCTGACTAAAATCAATTATTTGCGTGATTGACATCATGCATAATTGAATACAGTAGAAGCAAAAATGAACCCGATATTTATCTAACTATATTTTAGCACTCCGCAATTCATCATAATAAGGCTACCTCTACTAATTGTTTGAACTACAAATTAAATCAAATTGATACCACAAATGTTAGTAGGTATAAATTTTACATTAGCAAAGCAATGCTACGACAAATCTGTTCAATTGAATAATAATTGATTACGTATACAAGCGATTACAATTTGAATAAAAGGAGTTGCCTTGCCATTCCAAAACTAATGCTACACAAACAATGCACGCAAGCCTTTTTCATTTAGAGGACCAAGCTCTACTTCCGCATAACAGAAACAATGATGAACATTATCAACAGGCGCAATTGGTGATTGCACTTGCTTCAGAACAAAGTTATTTTACGGAGCCACAAATAGAAAAACTACATGCGCATTTTACAGCGGCCCAAATAATTTATTCGAGTACTGCCGGAGAAATTTACCACGAATTTATCATAGAAGATACCTTAATGGTTATTGCCTTGCGATTTGAAAAAACAAACATTGCAACTGCCTGTGTAAATATTGGAGAAT
>JBJOQA010000030.1:0-9874 GCA_046050225.1 Bacteroidota bacterium
ATTACCCGAAAGGGTTAATTCTAAACCTTGGTTAACAGATGAACCGATATTTCTTGATACAGAGTTACCCGGAACACCGAAAGATACCGGCAATGGCGCTGCCAAAACCAAGTTATCGTTGTTATTTCTAAACCAATCAAAGGTTACATTAAAACGGTTGTTCAATAAGGCAACATCAACACCGATGTTGAATTTCTTATTGGTTTCCCATTCCAAATCTGCATTACCCACATTGTTTACGGTAATACCATTCAAACCACCGTATTGAGCCGCACCATAAGTACTCAAGAAAGGAAAACCTCCTAAAGTATTACCTACAACTGCATAACCTCCACGGATTTTAAAATCATTTACCACTTTATTGATTCCGGTATTTTTCCAGAAATCTTCTTCACTTGCGCGCCATCCTACAGAGAAGCCAGGGAAAGTACCATAGCGTTTTGCCTCAGCCAAAGATGATTGTCCATCACGACGAGCAGAAATTTGTGCGAAGTATCTATCTTTAAAATCATAGTTTACACGACCAAACAAGGAGGTGAAACCTGATTTACCAAATCCACCACCGGAGAATTGGTTTACAAAACTTCCTCCAATGATATTATCAGATAAGAAAAACACATCAGAAATAGCAGTTCCTTGAGCATAGAAAGAACCTGATTCATCGCGTTGAATTTCGTATCCTGCAACGGCTGAAATACCATGTTGTCCAAATGAAGTGCTATAGTTTACTAAGTTTTGTAAAGTATAACGGTTACGATAAATAGATTGATTGAAAACAATACCACCAGAGCTACGTCCGTCGCCATGGCGAGAATCATAACCTTGGAAGTCGGTACCATTATTATAATCAACCGATGCTTGTAACTTGTAAGTTAAACCTTTGATGATTTTAACTTCTGCAAAAGCATTGTTGATTACACGGTAACGTGTTGATTTAAATTTGTTTTTATCCAAAACAAAAGCAAGGTTAGTATAGTTGTTTTCAATATCGCGGGTGTTTGCATCGCGACCTAAAGCCGAACCATCTGCTTTAATATTGTAACCACCAAAAGCAGTGTTAGTTGGATCATAAGCGCGTACGTTAGGCAAAGCTCTTAAAGCATTTGCAATTGCGCCAGACAAAGCATTACCACCGTTGTTTTGATCATTATCTTCTGAACGACTGATGGTTAGGTTATTACCTACTTTCAACCAATCATTTACACGATGCTCCACATTCATTTTTGCACCATATCTTTTGTTTAGGTTGGTTTTAATCAACCCTTCTTGTGCAGCATAGTTAAATGAAAAATAAACAGAAGTTTTATCATTACCACCTTCAAAGCTTAAGCTATGATTTTGGGTATTAGCACGAGAGCGCATTGCAACATCTTGCCAATCGGTATTGGTGTTTTCGCTGTTTTTGAAAGCAGCAGCAGCCAAACCGGCATTGGTTAATTTTTCGTTAGCAATAGTGATAAATTGATCAGCATTCAACAAATCGAATTTTCTGAATGGCTTAGAAGATCCAAAAGTTGCACTGTAAGTTAATGCAGAACGACTGCTGTTTTTACCCTTTTTAGTAGTAATCAAAATTACACCATTTGCAGCTCTTGAACCATAGATTGCAGTTGCAGAACCATCCTTTAACACATCGATCGACTCGATATCTGCAGGGTTGATATCACTCAAAACATTTGAGTTAGCTACACCGGAGAAACCACCTGAATAGGTAGGAACACCATCCAATACAATCAATGGATCACGACCTTGGCTGATTGAATTCACCCCTCTAATACGAATACGAGGCGCTTGGTTAACCAAACCTGAAGAATTGGTTACTTGCAAACCGGCAGCACGGCCACCCAATTGTTGATCCACACTCGCAGTAGCTAAAGTGTTTACCGTACCGGGATTGATTTTTGTTTGTGCCGCAGTTACCGCTTTTTTCTTTTGTGTACCGTAACCAACTACAACTACCTCCGTTAACGCTTTATCAGCACTTATCAATGTTACATTGATAACAGTTTGACTTCCAATACTCTTTGTAACTGTTTCTAAGTTCACAAAAGAATACAACAACACTTTAGCTGTTGCGCCAACTTTTAACTGATAAGTACCATCAGCATTAGTTTGCGTTCCGGCCTTGCCATCAGGGGTGGCAACCGATACACCTGCTAATGCAGCTCCTTTATCATCGGTAACTTTACCACTAATGGTTCGATCTTGTGCAACCGCATGTATCACAAATGCGAGCAGCATTACGACCGTCAATTTCAATTTTCTCATATGCTTTTTTTTAAGATGAATGAAAAAAGTTTATAACGATTTTATTGTTTCGATTAGTCCGATTCTTGTTTCGATAACTTTACCCACCTGTTTTTCAAGCGATTTAAATAGTAAAACAAATATGAAATTTCGAAGCGGAGATACAAACTTGATTAAGTTTGATAAATGATGAATCTTAGCAACAATTCATCCAAAACCTAGAAATAAAGAACTCGCAGTTCGTCTAGTAATTAAATAAGCAAAAATAATAATTTAACTACAAGCAACTACAGTATTTTTCGTAATTAGTTGTTTAACCAACTATTTTTTAGACAACAAATAAACACTATTTGCTGCAAATTGTTCGAAATTCTATTAACAAAAATTTAAACGCACCGACTCTCACAACTAACTATTTTCATAAATCATTAATTATCAACCATTTAATAAATAATCGCCAATTCATTCCCCCTTTTCGAATTTGGAAATAAAGTTAAAAATTGCCGCTCCTCAATGTTAAGTTATCATTAACAAACAACTGTCAAACTGAAACTCAAGTTTTATACGGTTACTTTTGCTGAAATTTTCCATATGGATTTCAATTCAATTTTAAAGATATTTCTCCCTAAAGACAGGGTGTTTTTTAACCTCTTTGAAGGTGTAGCCGAAGAACTCGTAAAAATGGGAGAAAAATTAAAGCAATTGGTTCACGAACCTGACTTTGAAAAACGAGCTGCTATAATTAAAGAAATTGAGGATATGGAGCATGTGAACGATGATTTTACGCACAACATTTTTACTGAATTAGGCAAAAACTTTATCACTCCTTTTGATCGCGAAGACATTCACTATTTGGCTACTGCTTTAGATGATATTGCAGATTATATCTATGCTTCTGCGAAAAAAATCAATTTTTACCGCGTTAACCCGAATGATCCTGGCATTCAAAAAATGGCAGAATTAATTGCGATTGGCTGTAAACATGTTGCCAAAGGCGTTACTGAATTACGCAACATGAAAAATATGCGTAATATTACCGATGCATTAGTTGCCATTAATAGTATTGAAAATCAAGCCGACGATATTTTTGATATGAGTATCGAACGTTTGTTTGCAACCGAACCGGATGCCAAAGAGGTAATTAAGAAAAGAGAAATTTATCAAGTAATGGAAATCGTTACTGACAAATGCGAAGATGCAGCTAACGTGATAGAATCCATTATCGTTAAATACGCATAATAAATGAATTTTTCATTTCGAAATTGAAATGAATTTTATAGATCTTACTTAGACAGCTACCTATATGACATTATTAGTGGTCATCATCATACTGGCGTTAATATTCGATTATATTAACGGATTTCACGATGCAGCCAACTCCATCGCTACCATCGTATCTACCAAGGTACTTACGCCTTTCCAGGCGGTAGTTTGGGCCGCTTTTTTTAATTTTGTGGCCTACTTTATTTTCCAAGATCATGCAGTTGCCAATACAATTGGCAAAACGGTGCATACCGACTATATCACATTACCGGTGATTTTATCCGGTTTAGTTGCTGCCATCTTTTGGAATTTATTAACCTGGTGGTATGGCATCCCCTCCTCCTCCTCACATACCTTAATAGGAGGATTTGCCGGTGCCGCTATTTGTCATGCCTTTATTACTAAAGGAGCTACCCCGGTAAGCACAATTGTTGAAGTAAAGAAAATTACCGAAATCATCCTTTTCATTTTTCTTGCACCTATTATTGGTATGGTCATTTCGGTATTTATTACCCTAGTTACAATTATTAGAAATACATGGGTAAAGGTTGGATTTATACTTGCAGTAACAGTTGTAACATGGTTTTTATTTGCCCATTTCGAGCAAAATAAATTGCAAGAAAATGTAGCTAAATATTATAAAATAGAAAACCTTACAAAGGCAGCAAAAAAAGACCCTACTCAACAAGTACTTTTACAAAATGCACAAGCTAAAGTTGCTGCAGTAAAACCTTATTTAGCCGATTATAAAAAATATGGAGCGGTTCAATTAACGCAAATCATTAAAGAAAAAGTTGACCCCAACATTAATGATGCGGCATTTGCTAAAGCTTTAAAGAAAAGTGATAACTCAGTTATTGTGTATAGTATTTTGGCCATGATTGCAATATTCATTTGTGCCTACATTTACTCAGAACAAGTAAAAACACCGAATGCCTATCGTACGGCTAACATGTTTAAAAAACTACAGTTATTAACTTCCGGAGCATTCAGTATCGGACATGGCGGTAATGATGCACAAAAAGTGATGGGTATTATTGGTGCTGCCTTTGTAGCATATAACAGTACAAAATACCCGGATGTAGGCTCTGCCTTAAAGGATCTTACTTGGGTTCCTCTGGCATGTTATACCGCAATTGGTTTAGGTACGATGAGTGGAGGTTGGAAGATTGTAAAAACTATGGGAACAAAAATTACTAAAGTAACGCCGTTAGAAGGTGTTGCAGCCGAAACCTCCGGTGCATTTACTTTATTCATGACCGAACAAATGGGGATTCCGGTGAGTACTACGCACACCATTACCGGTTCTATTATTGGTGTGGGTGCAACTAAACGTTTAAGCGCTGTTAGATGGGGTGTTACCGTAAATTTATTATGGGCCTGGATATTAACCATACCGGTAAGTGCAATTTTGGCTGCCGTTACTTATCTAATAGTTTCTCGCTTTTTGTAAAATATTTATCGCATTTTTACGTTACCCAATCGGTTATAAATTGAAATAATACCTAATGTAATCCTTAGCTACTGCTTTTATTCAGTTGCCAATCGGCATTATTTAGTAAGATTTCTTTTTTATCCTGAATGCTCATTGGCATTTCATTTCACCAAAAAAATAAGGGTATGAAAAAAATTCTGGTAACAGGCGGATGCGGTTATATTGGCGTACACACCATCGTTGATTTAGTTCAAAACGGTTTTGAAGTAATTAGCATTGACAATAATTCGCGTAGTAAATCAAGTATTTTATTAGCTGCCGAAAAAATAACCGGTAAAGCAATCCAAAATTATCAGGTAGATCTTTGTAACCTTCCCGAAACGGAAGCTGTTTTTCAAGAACACCAAGATATTGTGGGTATCATCCACTTTGCCGCATTTAAAGCGGTAGGAGAAAGTGTAGAAAACCCATTGCTTTATTATCATAATAATATCTCTTCTCTAGTAAATATTTTAAAATGTGCCGTTGATTTCAATGTGCCGCATTTTGTATTTTCTTCCTCTTGCACCGTTTATGGCAATCCGGATGCCATTCCTGTTACAGAAGAAACTGCTCAAAAGCCTGCAGAATCTCCTTATGGTGCAACTAAGCAAATGGGTGAAATTATTGTTCGCGACACATTAAAGAGTTGCAATATAAAAGCGATTTTATTGCGCTATTTTAATCCGGTTGGTGCACATCCTTCTATATTATTAGGCGAAATACCTCTTGGCAAGCCCGCCAATTTGGTACCGGCCATTACCCAAACCGCTGTAGGCATCTTGCCCGAAATGAAAGTTCACGGAGAAGATTATGATACCCGTGATGGCAGTTGTGTGCGCGACTATATTCACGTAAGCGATATCGCGCATGCACATACACTAGCGCTTAACTATTTGGTAGAAAATAAATCTGATAAAAATTGTGAAATTTTCAATTTAGGCACAGGTGATGGTTTTACCGTACTAGAGGTAATCAAAGCATTTGAAAAAGTAAGCGGTGTAAAATTAAATTATAGCATGGGGCCACGCAGAGGTGGTGATGTGGTAGCGATTTATGCCAATAATAGTAAAGCACAAAAAGAATTGGGTTGGATTCCCAAATATAACCTCGACGATATGATGGATACCGCCTGGAAATGGGAGGTAAAACTTAAAAACGAAAAAGCAGGATAATCATCCTGTTTTTTTATGCCGATATGTTATCTTGTGGCTCAATTCAATCACCCATATTATTGATTTTATGTTGAAAGATATACAAGTAGTTGGCAATAAAGATACCCGTAGCGGTTTTGGCGACGGCATTTTAGAAGCTGCACGCAACAACAACCGTATCGTTGCTTTAACTGCCGACTTATTAGGTTCTTTAAAATTGAATGCCTTTGTAAAGGAATTTCCTGAAAGATTTATTCAATGTGGTATTGCCGAAGCAAATATGATTGGTGTGGCAGCGGGCTTAACCATTGGTGGTAAAATCCCTTTCACTACCACTTTTGCAAATTTTTCTACGGGAAGAGTTTATGATCAAATCAGACAATCTGTTGCCTACAGTAATAAGAATGTAAAAATTTGTGCCAGTCATGCCGGATTAACGCTTGGCGAAGATGGTGCAACCCATCAAATATTAGAAGATATCGGCTTAATGAAAATGTTGCCGGGTATGACCGTAGTTGTTCCGGCTGATTATAATCAAACAAAAGCTGCTACTAAAGCCATCGCCGAATTTGAAGGGCCGGCTTATTTACGCTTTGGACGCCCCGTTTGGCCCATTTTTACGCAAGAAAGTGACTTTGTTTTAGGAAAAGCCCAGCAATTTTCTGAAGGAACGGATGTAACTATTTTTGCATGCGGCCACTTAGTTTGGAAAGCAATTGAAGCCGGTAAAATCTTAGAAGAACAAGGCGTTAGCGTAGAAGTAATAAATATTCATACTATAAAACCACTTGATACAGAAGCAGTCATTCGTTCGCTATCCAAAACGCGTTGTGCGGTAACCTGTGAAGAACATAATGTTTTAGGTGGTTTGGGCGATAGTATTGCTCAAGTTGCGGCCCGCAATTTGCCGGTTCCAATTGAATTTATTGGTACACAAGACACTTTTGGTGAAAGTGGGAAACCGGTAGAATTATTAACCAAATATGGTTTAGATACACCGCACATTGTAGCAGCAGCCCAAAAGGTAATTGGCAGAAAAAATGCATAGGTTATAAAAAAATTATCAGCTGTATTAAACTTATTTAAACCAAACCTATCACAGGTTTGGTTTTTAAATATCATCCCGAATTACAAATATGGCTATCACTCATCCCGACGATCAGTCTTTGTTGTTGCTATTTCGCAACGAAAGCACCAAAGAAAAGGGCTTCACCGGTATTATAAAAAAATACCAAGAACGCCTGTATTGGCATATTAGAAGAATGGTAATTACGCATGAAGACACCGATGATGTACTTCAAAATATGTTTATAAAGGTTTGGAATGGCTTGGATAATTTTAGAGAAGACAGTCAGTTATACACCTGGCTGTACCGAATTGCCACCAACGAAAGCCTTACTTATATTGAACAACAAAAAAGAAGAGCTTCTGTTTCGCTAAGCGATGTAGAAAATGGGATTAGTAACAAGCTTAAGGCGGAAAAGAATTTTGATAGCAATAAAATTGAGTGGAAACTACAACTTGCAATGGAACAACTTCCTGAAAAACAACGTATTGTATTCAATCTACGCTATTACGACGAGATGCCCTATGAAGAAATGAGCCGCGTGTTGGAAACCAGTGAAGGGGCACTTAAAGCCAGTTACCACCATGCTGTAAAAAAAATAGAACATTACATCTTAAACCATTAAACTTTCATTAAAATAAAGAGTCCTTGTAAACGATGAAACGTTCAAAACACATACAGGAAGAATTAGAAACACTCAGCCCCTTGCTGGCTAGTTTCGTGCCTGTACCCGTATTTGAAGCACCGGAAGGTTATTTTGAACAACTGCCATTTCAGATTTCCGTTCAAGTTGGCCCCGATAGAACAACCGCCTTTACCAACGATGTACCCAATAATTATTTTGATAGTTTAGCGAATGTTATTTTAAATAAAATTCAACCACAGCAATCAGCCGAATTAACGGAAAGATTGTTGGAGGCAAAACATCAACCAACTTTTGAAGTACCAGAAGGTTATTTTGATCAATTAGCCAATCGAATTCAACAGCGTGTATTGCATCCTACTGCAGCGGATGAAATTGAACAATTATCCCCTGTATTAGCTGCTATTTCAAGAGAACCTATTTTTGAAGTACCAGTAAACTACTTTGAAACCTTAGCAATAAAACCATCTGCAAAATCGCCTGCAAAAGTCATCAAAATAAACTCCTTTAAATCGGCCTTCAAGTATGCGGCTGCGGCAATAGTAGTTTTGGTTGTTACCTTTGGCATTGTTAAACTACCAAATAAAATAAGTGGTAGTTCTATTGAAAATGATATGGTGATGGAAGAAAGTATTGAGCGAGGCCGAAATATGAGCGACCAAACCTTCAACCAAAAACTAAATGAGTTAAATGAAGACGATATAATTCAATATCTTCAAAAAACAAGTACGGATGCTGATTTAACAGCCATTTCGTCGTCAATATCATCCGAAACTTTGCCAACTGAAGAAGAGCATTTGTTAGACGAGGCTGCGCTAGAAAAAATATTAATGGAACCCGGTTCCAACAACAACTAATGTACAATTATGAAAAGAATAATCCTTGCAGTTGCCTTATTCCTTAGTTTTCAAGGCGCTAATGCACAAGAAGATGTAACACAATTACCAGAAAAGAAACAACAAGAAATTGAGGCTTTAAAAGTAGCTTTTATCAGTAAAGAATTGGATTTAACACCGGAAGAGGCTCAGAAATTTTGGCCGGTTTTTAACCAATATTCTAAGGAGTTACATTCAACGCTGAAAGAAAATGAAAATGTAATTGATCGTGAAGAAAAAGTACTAAATATTCGTAAGAAATATAAAGACCAATTTACCAAAGTACTTGGCCCCGACCGCATGAATAGAATGTTTAATGCAGAGGGAAAGTTTAGGCAAATGTTAATCAAGATGATTAATCGTGTTAAGCAAAAACAATTAAATCGAATAGATCGCCCTAACCGGCCTAACAGACAAAATTAATTCATCCCAACGCCATTGATTAGCATTTTATCAATGGCGTTGCTATATCATGGTAAAACAACATTGTCCAATGTTCGGCATGAGCTTGTTGCCACCATTGTTGGCGTAACTCCATACACTTCCTTCCATCAAAGTCATACTTGGCAATAAACCGGCTTTTCATTTGTTGCAATTGCGGAGCAACATCCCCTCCAAAAAACACTTTTTCGCCGTCTTCTTCAATCCAAAAAACTTGATGAAAAGGAGCATGCGCCCCACTCACTTCGTACCGAATATAATCATCAATGGTTCCATCTCCTTGCATAAACTGCACTTTATCGGCGCTAGCCAGTAGCTCAAAATCGGTAATATCATAAGAAGGGCTTCCTTTTTCAAATGCAAAACTAAATTCATCCCGATTTACAAAATAAGTTGCTGCAGGAAAACTAAAAAACTGTTGCTGTAATACGGCATCTCTTTTAGTCATTCCGCCTGCATGATCTTTATGCAAATGGCTCATCAACACCTTAGTTACTTCCATGGGATTAATATCATGGCGCAATAAGTTTTGATGAATTTGCATGGTTCCTTCGGCATTACAAAAACCTAATCCGGTATCTATCACAATTATATCCCGTTTGGTTATGATACAAAATGGCTGTACTTCAACCAACAAGCTTCCTATTGGCCTTTGTTGCAAATCATCCACGCCTTTTTCAAAAGGAATAAATTGCTTTGTTTTATCAATTG
>JBJOQA010000031.1:0-3802 GCA_046050225.1 Bacteroidota bacterium
AGTTCTACGGGATATAATCTTTCAGCGGCTTTAAAAGGATTGTTGCTTTGTCCCTCATCAAACATAGGGTTGAGATATATCATTTCTTCCGATTCCGGCTTAAACGAAAACTCATAATTAAGAACCACATTTTCTTCTAGTTCATTTAATGAATCGATATAGGAATCTTTGAAGGTTAAGCCCTCAATATTGTAATGCTTTCTGATGTTTTCAAAGAAGTTGGTTTTACCTTTTTCCTTAACAGATTCGCGTATTTCATAAGAGTTGTAATAACTGTTTTTTTGACTAAAGCTACCCGTCCAAACGCCTTTGTCTTCTGTTAAATAAATGCTGGTTAATTTACTTTCTTGAACCGAATCGGGGGGTAAAGAAATGGCTTTTGCCGATTCATTAATTGCCCTTGCATGAAAGTTATAGCAATAAAGGGGGAGGTGGTTAAAGCCTAATAGTGGATCGCTGGCATCTAAGTAATATTTGTTTTCATCAATTTGTAATCCGGAAACTACATAATTGAATTTTTCCATGAGGGGATATTGTTCATGGGTATAACCATTGGAGCGGGTTGATAAAATAATTGGATAGGCAGTTAATTCATAGTGTACCATAATGGCGGTTAGTAAAATATTGATTTCGGCCACATTTCCTTTTTTGTTTTGAAATATTTCTTTCAAAGAATTGTTGGTGAGGTATAATGCGGTGTGATCGGTACAGGTAAATTGATCACGCACATAGTTGTAGATTATTTTTGCTTTGGCTAAAGGGGTAGTGGCGTTGGTCAACAAGGGATCAAAAGTTTTATTCATCCATTCGTTGGAGGATGAAATAGAAGCACCAAAATCTTCGCGCGCCAATAGTTTTTTTGCAGCTGTTGGGTAATCGCCCATTTTGTTCTCTAGTTCTCCGTTTGGTGGCTGATATCCTTTATATTGAAAAGAAATACGTGAAAGTTGATTGATGTCGCTAAAGGTGAATGGCTCGTCTTTGTATGCAGGTACGTCTTTTATAGCCCATCGGTGATGCATGGCAGATGAGCTGTATCGGCCTACATTTCCGTTTGCAGATAAAAGGTTGCTTTCCTCACGTATGGTGAAGTTAACATTGGTTTCCACGCTCTCGGAAATAGTATAAGGGATGAAACCTTGTTTTAAAACCACATAAGCAAAAATATCCGGAATGGTACTGTGCAGTTCACTCCATAAAGTTGGATAGGTAGTTTGGAAGAGCCAAGGTTGAAGATTAAAAATAAAATCGGAACTTATCTTATATTCATAATCAATGATAGCGCCTTCTTTCACATTTGGAAGCGTGAATTTTTCTAGGGTATGATGATCGTCGAGTCTTTCAGAAAATACCCCTTTTCTCCTTTCTAATTTACTTGTTACAATTTTGCCGTTTTCAAGATTATAGGTAGTTCCTTCTACCGAAGTTAGTTTTTCTTGATCTGTAACTGAACTGTAATAGAGTTGGATGTTTACGTTGGCTGCGTCATAGCCGTTTTTATTTAAAATATGTACACGCTTATGTCGCGTAAAGGTGAAGCTTAATCCGCCGGTGCTATTGCCGAAAAATTCGGTTTCTCCAAGATCAAATAATACTACTGCCGAAGCATTACTATCTAAATCGTATACTTTTTTATTGAGGTCTTCTTCTTTTACTTTGGTAATTTTATACCTTTCAAATCGTTGAGCAGTTGATAAATTTGAGATGCCCAAGGTTAATGCTAGAATAAAAAACAAATGCTGTTTCATTGCTTAATTTTACCGGTGACTATTGTATGGTATTGCTAAAATATAGCATATTCATTAAATTAAATATAAAATTATATTTTGAGTCAATCTTTGCATGTTGCACAAAAAATTAAACTTTTCGCCAAGGAACTCGGCTTTTCCTTTTGCGGGATTGCGCGTGCGCGAAAGTTGGATGAGGATGCACGTAGGCTGGAAAATTGGTTAAATCAAAATCGACATGGCGGCATGCAGTATATGGAGGGGCATTTTGATTTAAGGGTTGATCCTACCTTATTAGTGCCCGGGGCTAAATCGGTTATTACGTTAATGATGAATTATTTTACCACTGAAACCCAACGAGCCGATGCTCCCCGAATTTCAAAATATGCATGGGGGCAAGATTATCATGAAGTTATTCGTGCCAAGTTAAAAGCAATGTTGGCTCGAATGCAAGGTGAAATTGGCGAGGTTGCCGGACGTGGTTTTGTAGATAGTGCGCCGGTTTTAGAACGTGCGTGGGCCTTGCAAAGCGGTTTGGGTTGGATTGGGAAAAATGGGAATTTGATCAACAAGCAACAGGGCTCTTTCTTTTTTATTGCTACTTTAATAACCGATTTGGAAGTAGAACCGGATATTGCTTTCGCAGGAGATTATTGTGGTTCCTGCACACGCTGTATTGAAGCTTGTCCAACCGAAGCCATTTTGCCCAATAAAGTAGTAGATGGCAGTAAATGCATATCGTATTACACAATCGAATTAAAATCAATGGGGCTGTCCGAAAATGAGCAGCCCGCATTGAATAATTGGATGTTTGGTTGTGATGTTTGTCAGGATGTTTGCCCTTGGAATCGATTTAGTAAACCACATTCGCATCCCGAATTTTCGCCCTTACCCGAAGTGTTGAATTTTACAACCTCCGATTGGGAAGAACTAACCGAAGAAGCCTTCAAAAAGATTTTTAAAGATTCTCCCATCAAGCGCAGCAAATTCGCTGGAATCAAGCGAAATCTTACTTGGGTTAAAAACGAAAACCTAACTTAAGTTGTATTCTCCTGTACGTATAGTTGTAAACGTTAGATGGCGTATTGTTGGGCCGAGGAATCGGGTCCCAAATTATTAAATTATAGCTCTCCTTGTGTTGTTTTAATGAGTATCCTCCGGAAAGCACAATGGCAGTATTTTTTCCGGTTTTGAATACATAACTCGCACCTACTGCATAATACCAACCATTGGTTTCTTTAAAATTATTGGTAGAACCAAATTTTTTATCTGTTTCTCTTAACCAGCTAATATTTTTACCACCATCTGCATACAGCATTATTTCTTTCTTTCCAATCGCAAACGAACGGCGAACGCTCAAGAATGCCGGTACACTTCTTTTGATCGCATAATAATCTAAACCAAACCCTGCGCCTGCAAACCATTTGCCGTAGCGAACTCCATTGGTCATTTGTAGATTTAATGCCGGTTTTACTGCTGCTCCTTCAGATACGCCAACTTCTACAATGGCGCTATAATGAAAGGTAGAAGCTTGTTTGTTGGTTATTTGCGCGATGCTTAAAAATGGCACAAAAAAGCAAAGCAACATCATCCATTTTTTCATCTTTTTACGGTTTATTGGTTGACAGCTATTTTGCTAATTTGCTGAATGTTATCGCTATTTGTAAAATTGTATTGATAAAGGCCATCTTCGGCAACTACAATCAGCAGGTTATTGTAAGAAATTGCATCAAACGCATTTAAACCGGTAATATGTTTTTTTACATTTAATTGCATTACATCTGTTGCATCAAATACCTTAACACCATTAGTTCCATCACAAATAAATAGTAAGTTGTTTGTTTTGCTCAGTCCATGCGGATTGAATAAGTCATATTTTTTCAGTAAAGTGGGTGCCATCAAATTACTGATGTCTAGTACGTTTAATTCATTTAAGAAACCTTGACACATTGTACCGTTACGTAGGGTTACGTATGCATATGTTCCATCAGAAATTACCGGATCACAAACCCGTGCATGGGTGAAAGTGCCAAGTTGGGTGGGGTTGGTAGGATTTGAAATATTATAAATGTACA
>JBJOQA010000032.1:0-6619 GCA_046050225.1 Bacteroidota bacterium
AGACGATTCCTTAGAATATATCAATGATACCGGCAAATGTTATTTTACCAGCATAACCTTTCAAAAAGCTGATGGTACAAAAGTAATCAGGCGCAAAGCGATAGCTGCTATTCGAAATAAAGAAGGAGCAATTAAGCGACTATTGGGTATTCCTGCAGATTTTTTACTTCAAGAGAAAAGAACATTACCCTCCTCTTTTCAGTTGCCTGATTTTGAGGATTCTGTGATGCCCGCCATTGCGCTAACGCGCCGAGAAAGACGTTTTCAATTGCTATTGGAGCAGGGTTTTGATATTTGTATCTTGGTAGATGAACAAGCAAAAACGATTTATCAAAATGCCAATACCGAAAGAATAATGGGCTATACTTTGGAGGAAAGAAATTTGATTTCACCCTTTGATAGATTGCATCCGGATGATGTTGCTGAAGGTAAGGCGCTATTTCAAAATGTATTAAATAATCCGAGTAAGGTATTTGTATGTAATTATCGAGTTTTTCATAAAAATAAAAGTATCATTTCTTTGCATGGTACGGTTACCAATTTGTTAGACGATCCGGATATTGGCGCAATTGTAATAAATGTTAGAGATGTAACCGCCATTAAAGAAGCTACCGCCAAATTGATTAGTTCAGAACAAAAATGGCAAGCATTAGTAGAGAGAAGTAAGGATATTTTTGTTATCACTCAACCTTCCGGGGTATTATATGTAAGTCCGAATATTCATACCATTTTAGGTTATTCCCCAGAAGAATTTAAAGCAATCCCGCCCGAAGTGATGGTGCATCCCGATGATCAGCCTTTGCGTTGGCACGAATTGAAGGAGCCCGGGTCTTCTTTAATGGTTGATTTCAGGTTTAAGCATATCGACGGCAGTTGGCGATGGTTTGAAGGACATGGCGTTAATTTGTTGAATGATCCTAATATCGGTGCATTATTGTTTAATTTAAGAGAAATTACCGAACGCAAAGAATTTGAATTTGCCATAACCGCACAAAATAAATCCTTACAATTAAAGAATGAGGAGTTGGAACAATTTGCTTATATCGCTTCGCACGATTTGCAAGAGCCATTGCGCAGTTTATCTAGTTTTAGTAATTTGTTAATGCGCAAATGTGCCGGTGTTTTGGATGAGCAGTCGAAGCAATATCTTGATTTTATTCAAAGTTCTTCAGAAAGGATGAAGATGTTGGTGTCTGATTTATTGGAATATGCGCGTATTGGTAAAGAAAGTAGACTAGAAGCTGCAGACACACAAAAAATAGTTACTGCAGTACTTGATGATTTACATTTTGCCATTGAACAAGCGAATGCCACAATAACCGTTGGCACGCTGCCTCATTTGGTTTGTTATCCAACCGAATTGCGTTTGCTCCTTCAAAATTTATTGAGCAATGCATTAAAATTTGTACAACCTAACAGGCCTCCCCAAATTTATATTGAGGCAAAAAATTTAGAACGCCACTACCAATTTTCAGTAGTCGATAATGGGATAGGCATCCAACCGCAATTTCACGAAAAAGTATTTTTAATTTTTAAGCGATTGCATCAACGCGATGAATTTGATGGTTCCGGTATTGGCTTAGCGCATTGTAAAAAAGTAGCCGAAATACATCAAGGCGATATTTGGTTTGAATCTACACCCGGCGAAGGTTCAACTTTCTATTTTACCATTTCTAAGCATATGGAAATTGCCACCTAGGCCAACAAATAAAAATTAGCAGCTTCATTTTTCTTTTCGGTTTGCAGCACAATCGGCCTACATTCCTGAATGGCAAAGACATGGTACACCGTCTAATTTATATTTGGAAAATAACCTATACCCCAATATATTTGAAAGAAGCAAAACACAATCAATCAATCAATTACAGTTTTATGAAAAAAATCGGCATCCTGCACGGAAAGGAACGCACTTTCCCCGAAGCTTTTGTAGCAAGAGTGAATAGCAAGAATATTGAAGGCGTTATCGCCGAGCCTGTATACATGGAAAAGGTAATGCAGGGCGTGGATAGCGGTTATGCGGTCATCATCGATCGTATTTCGCAAGACGTTCCTTTTTATCGCGCATTTTTAAAAAATGCTGCCTTATGTGGTACGGCTGTAATTAATAATCCTTTTTGGTGGAGTGCCGATGAAAAATTTTTCAATAACTGTTTAGCTACCAAAATTGGCGTTCCGGTTCCTAAAACCGTAATTCTGCCTTCGCGCGATTTACCTGCAGATACAAGTGCCGAATCATTCAGCAATCTTTCCTATCCGTTAGATTGGGGCGGAATTTTTAATTATATCGGTTTCCCGGCATACATGAAACCTTTCGCCGGCGGCGGATGGAAGAACGTATACAAATTAGAAAGTATCGACGACTTTTTTGAAAAACATGCCGAAACCGGCGAATTGGTGATGTTGTTGCAAGAAGAAATTATTTTCGAAGAGTATTACCGTTGCTATTGCATCGGCGGCAAACATGTGCGCATCATGAGTTATGAGCCACGTAATCCGCATCACTTGCGCTATGTAGCCGATTTTAAACCGGATGATGCTAAACTGAAATTAATGACCGATATCGTGTTGAACATTAATCATTATCTCGGTTACGATTTTAATACCGTTGAATTAGCCTTACGTGATGGTGTTCCGTATGCCATCGATTTTTGTAATCCTGCACCGGATGCCGATTTGGCCAGTGTGGGTGCCGAAAATTTTGAATGGGTGGTTGAAACTGCAGCCAACTATGCCATCGAAAAAGCATTGGCGCATAAAGAAGGTCAAGATAATTTAACCTGGGGTAAATACATTCAACATAGTGCCGCTAAAAAAGCATTGATTTAGGTTGGATGCCTATTGGGGTAGTAACCAAGACTTCTCACCGAAAAAATAAAACATGGCAAATATATCATACAAGAATTTTACCATTGGCGTTGAGGAAGAATATATGGTGGTAGATCCGCATACGCGGGAATTAAAAAGCCACGAGCAAAAAATTGTACACGAGGGACAAAAGATTATTAAGGATAAAGTAAAGGCCGAAATGCACCAAGCGGTGGTGGAAGTAGGTACCGATATTTGTCAGAATGTGGATGAAGCCTTCATGGATGTTTCTACACTGCGCAAAACCATTAGCGGTATCGGCGAGAGCCTAGGCCTA
The DNA here is from genome assembly GCA_046050225.1 of Bacteroidota bacterium. Classification (GTDB taxonomy): domain Bacteria; phylum Bacteroidota; class Bacteroidia; order Chitinophagales; family Chitinophagaceae; genus Ferruginibacter. The sequence continues at coordinate 3,143 of JBJOQA010000032.1, forward strand.
AAGCTCGGCGCAGCCGGAACCCATCCCTTCAGCCATTGGGAAAGCCAGTTGATTACCGATCATATTCGTTATAGTGAAATTGTAAACGAATTGCAAGAAGCCGCCCGTAGCAACCTCATTTTTGGTTTGCATGTGCACGTTGGGATGGAGAGCCGCGAATTGGCCATTCATATCGCTAACTCAGCACGTTACTTTTTACCGCATGTGTACGCACTTAGCACCAATTCTCCTTTTTGGGAGGGGCGTATGACCGGTTATAAAAGTTTCCGCACCAAAGTGTTTGATAAGTTTCCACGTACCGGCATCCCCGATTATTTTGAAAGCATCGAAGCATATGAAAATTATGTAAAACTGTTGGTGAAAACCAATTGTATCGATAATGCAAAAAAAATCTGGTGGGATTTACGCGTGCATCCTTTCTTTAATACCGTTGAATTTAGAATTTGCGATATTCCCATGACGGTGCAAGAAACCATTGCCATTGCGGCTTTGTTTCAAGCATTGTGTGCCAAGCTGTACAAGTTACGCAGTCAAAATCTCAACTTCATGATGTATTCGCGTGCCTTAATTAACGAAAATAAATGGCGCGCTAGCAGATACGGTATTGATGGAAGCCTCATTGATTTTGGTAAAGAAAATGAAGTGAATACACGCGTGCTGATTTATGAGTTACTCGATTTTGTAGACGATGTGGTGCCGCATTTGGGTAGCCGCCATGCGATCAATTATGTTCACAACATGCTTGAGCAGGGTACAGGCGCTGATCGACAACTGAAAGTTTACCAGCAAACCAATAACCTTACCGACGTGGTAGATTATATTACCGGTAATTTTTTACACGGCTTGTAACAATAAAATTGGAGAAAGACTGCTTAAAAAACAGTCTTTTCTTTTTTGCTAAATTGCTAAAAAATTTAGTAATTTGCATTTCCAATCAATGTTATGTACCTCAATTGTAAAACCTATTTTAGCTTTCGATACGGAACTTTTTCAACCAAAGAATTGGTGCAGGCAGGCGTAGAAGTAGGCGCTACCGCGATGGCTTTAACCAATATCAACAGCACTTGCGATGCATGGGATTTTGTTCAGTATTGCAGAGATGCCGGTATCAAGCCAATATTGGGGGCCGAAATTCGTAATGGTGATCGATTGTTATATGTGTTGCTTGCTGCTAACAATCGCGGTTTACAATGGATTCATGCTTTTATTTCCGCCCACTTACAAAGTGGCGATCCGTTTCCCGAACAGACTCGGTCGCATCCCTTTTTTTATGATACTTGGGATGGGTTTGTGCTGTATCCGTTCGGGCAAAAAACGCCTGCCGAATTATTAATCAACGAGCGAATCGGCATCCTGCCCGCAGAAGTCAATAAATTGGTGAGCATCGATTGGAAGGCTTATCCGCAGGCATTTGTGGTTCGACAACCGGTTACCATTCAAAATCAACGCTATTACAATGCGCATCGTTTACTACGGGCGATTGATAAAAACGTGCTGTTATCAAAATTGCCCGCTACTGCCGTGTGTGCACCTGATGAGTATTTTGTAACGCCTTCAGCGCTGCTCGAAATATTTGCCCGCTATCCAACCATTGTTACCAATACCTACCAGTTGATGGATTGCTGTAGCATTGAGATGGATTTTCATACCGATAAAAATAAGAAGTGCTACAGTGCTACGCCCGAAGATGATCGTATTTTGTTGGCCAAGTTGGCGCAGGATGGCTATCGCCGTAGGTATGGCAATAACCGGCTTGCAGCTGAACGGGTAACCAAAGAGTTAGCCATAATTAATACCCTCGGTTTTAATGCCTATTTTTTAATTACTTGGGATATTATTCGCTATGCGCACGCGCGTGGTTTTTATCATGTGGGCAGAGGCAGCGGGGCCAACTCAATTGTAGCGTATTGTTTGCAAATTACTGATGTAGATCCCATTGAGTTGGATTTATACTTTGAGCGTTTTTTGAATCCGCACCGCACTTCTCCGCCTGATTTTGATATTGATTTTTCGTGGCTCGATCGCGATGAAATGATCGATTATATTTTTAAGCGCTACGGGCGCAATCAGGTGGCGCTGTTGGGTATGTATGCCACGTTTCAGTATCGGGCCGCCGTGCGCGAATTGGGTAAAGTGTTTGGCTTGCCCAAGGAAGAAATTGATCGCTTCGCGGATGCCGATTCGGCTGAAGATCAAATTCATCGGCAAATATTGCGCTACGGTAAATTGATTGAAAACTTCCCCAATCATTTATCCATACATCCCGGCGGGGTTTTAATTTGCGAGGGCACCATCGATCAATACGCCACCGTGTTTATGCCGCCCAAAGGCTTTGCCACCGCGCAGTTAGATATGTTTGTTGCCGAAAATATCGGACTGTATAAGCTCGATATTTTAAGTCAACGCGGGTTGGGGCATATACGCGAAAGCTTGCGCTTGATTAAAGAAAATAAGGGCGTGGATGTAGATATTACCGAAGTAGAAAAATTTAAAATAGATCCGGCTGTACGCGCACAAATTCGCAAAGCCGATACCATTGGTTGCTTTTATATTGAGTCACCCGCGATGCGGCAATTGCTTAAAAAATTACGTTGCGATGATTATATCACTTTAGTGGCGGCCAGTAGCATTATTCGGCCAGGCGTGGCGCAGTCGGGTATGATGAAGGCTTATATTCATCGATTTCATCATCGCGAAGATATCGTGTACCTGCATCCCGTGATGGAAGAATTGTTGCATGAAACCTTTGGGGTGATGGTGTTTCAAGAAGACGTGATTAAGGTGGCGCATTATTTTGCCGGTTTAGATTTGGGCGAAGCCGATGTGTTGCGACGTGCCATGAGCGGCAAGTATCGCAGCAGCGATCGCTTTAAAACCATTCGCGAAAAATACTTTGCCAACTGCGCCGCTATTGGTCACCCCGAAGCATTGGCCGCCGAAGTATGGCGACAAATGGAAAGTTTTGCGGGGTACTCATTTAATAAAGCGCATTCGGCAAGCTTTGCCGTGGAGAGTTTTCAAAGCTTGTATCTCAAAACCTATTTCCCGAAAGAATTTATGGTGGCGGTTATTAACAATTTTGGCGGGTTTTACAGTCGAGAGCTTTATTTTTTAGAACTCTGCAAAACCGGCGCCGTTTTGCATCCGCCGTGTGTGAATAACAGTGACTATTACACGAATATTAAAGGAAACGACGTATATGCCGGGTTTGTGCACTTAAAATCGTTGCAGCAAGTTTTTGCAGAACGCATTGTTGCTGAGCGTACACGTAACGGACCTTATTTGCATTTGCAAGATTTTATTGAACGCACACAAGCATCGCGCGAGCAGTTGAATATTTTAGTGAGCATCGGGGCATTTCGGTTTAGCGGACAAAAAAAGAAGCGGTTGTTATGGGAGGCTAATTTTTTGCAGCAACAGCAACCGGCAGAACAAACTGCGGCCGTGCCTTTATTTCAATCGCCCCCGCTCGAATTT
>JBJOQA010000033.1:0-2863 GCA_046050225.1 Bacteroidota bacterium
ACGACCATGGCGGCTATAAAAAAAATGATATCGAAAAACTAAATCAAAGAATTATCAACGAAGCCCAAACCGCAACATCCTCTTATATACATGGCATCAAATTAAAAGATGCCATTCGTTCCGCTAAACATATTGAAGAGAAAATCCTCGAAGGATTACGCAGCTCGGCAGCTATCGGCATGTTGGGCATTGAAATATTAGGCGCTAACATCTTAGCAATTCAAGCATCGCCGGAAATGGCACGTGCCCTAGAAACCGAAACGCGTGAAAAACTGCAACAAGAAGCAGATCAGGCGATTTATGAAAGAAGAAATTTTGCGGTAGAACAAGAAAGAAAAATAAAAGAATCAGAACTAAATACAGAAATTGCCGTAGAAGAAAAACAAAAACAGATTGCCGAAAAAAGAATGGAATCTGATGTACAAAAAGCAGAAAACGATCGTAAATTAAGAGAGATGCAGGTGCAATCTGACATTGCAATTGAAAATCAAAAGAAGTTACTGATAGAACAAAAAACAGCCAACGACAAAAAGGAAGCTGAAACACAAGGCTATGTACTTGAAACAACCTTAAAGCCATATGCAAATATGGATTGGAAAATATTGACTGCGTTGCACAACAACACCGACCCCAAATTTAGTATTGCATTAGCCTTTCGCGAACTTGCCGAAAATGCAGGCAAAATTGGCAATTTGAATATCAGCCCTGAATTATTGGATTCTATTTTAAACGATAAGACGGGCAATAAGAGATGAGCATCGAATATGCCATTATTATAAAAAGCAAAACAAGACTTGAGGCTTTAATTGAACGATTCAATACAAAGGCTCAGGCCAAGTTTTATATTGAGCGACAAGGTGGTAATTTTGAAAATTACGAACAAGAAGATGCCATCTTTCATGCATCGTTACAGCAACTACAATCTGAATTATCCAGAAAAATAAAATACAAAATTGTAGACAGAGCCTTTTTGCCTTCTTATATTTTTTCTGAAAAGAATGTAATTGTGGTTATCGGACAAGACGGCCTGGTAGCCAACACCGCTAAGTATTCAAAAAACATACCTATTGTTGCGGTAAACCCAGACACAGAAAGATACGACGGTGTACTACTCCCGTTTTCAACCAGAAATTTCTTACAAGGAATCGAACAAGTACAAAGCGGGAAATACCATTCGAACATTGTTCCATTTGCCGAAGCCAAACTCAACGACGGTCAACGACTACTAGCGTTTAATGATTTGTTTATTGGACCATCCTCTCATGTTTCGGCACGCTATAAAATTAGTTTCAACAAACAAACTGAAATCCAATCCTCTAGCGGACTCATTGTATCTACCGCAGCAGGCGCAACAGGGTGGATGAGTTCTATTTTCAATATGGCTTATGGCGTTACCGGCTTATTTGATAAAAATCTTTCTCGAAAAACAATTTCGATTAAAAGCAACGAATTACTTTTTGCAGTTAGAGAACCCTTTAAAAGCATTCAATCACAAATTGGTATTAATGCAGGAATCATCCGCTCCAATCAACAATTGCTATTAGAATCGCTGATGCCTAACAATGGAATTATTTTTAGCGATGGCATTGAATCCGATTTCCTTCATTTCAATAGTGGTGCGATTGCAAAAATCGGCATCGCTAAGGAAACAGCTAATTTGGTTCTACACGAATAACTACCCTTCTTTTTTATCAGCTGTTGATGCCTTTTGAGCAGGCAAAATCAAATCAACTACCAACCCTCCCAAAAACGCAAAATAAATGGAGGAGCGCCAAGGGCTGGAAGAAATCATACAAGATCCATCACAACCAAAAAATCGCCAATATAGCCAACCTGCTCCGGCGCCAATGATGGCTCCGGGTAGGTATCTTTTTACAAAATGCAGTAACTTAATTTTCATCTTCAAATTTTTTGAAATTTTGCAAGCCCTTTTACTTCACACCAAGTTGCTTTAAAATCAACTCAAGCGGGCAAAATTTGGTAATAGATGATTGCAACAAGTTTGCGCCAACAAATACACCCAACCAAATCCAATTTGGATGTACATAGGCCGCTAATGCCAAACTCGTTAACACAAAGGTACCTGCAACAGCTCTTACTATACGTTCTTTCATTTGTTTAATTTTTATAATGAGGAATCTTCAACCGGCAATAAAAAGGCACGCACCGGAAAATTACTAGGTACTTCAATATTGTAAGCCCGCGTTAGAGCCAATGCTTTTTGAGCAGCTTCATCAGAAGTGAAACTAAAAAACACAAGCGCATCGGTGGCCGAATCATTTTTACCGAAGAACCAGTTATTTACAAGATAATTGTGATGTTCTGTTTTATGCCCCACAATTGGAGAAACACTAAAAACACTGATACCGGCTTGCTCCATAATATGCGTTACGGCTTGCAAATCTTCTTTAATGCTTGTAATAAGAATGAGTTTCATAAACTTATTTTTTATTTTTTTTACCCTTCAACATTTTAAAATAAAGTAAAGGCACTACAATCAAGGTTAAGAAAGTAGAAGTAATAGTGCCTCCCATTAAGGATATGGCCAACCCTTGAAAAATTGGGTCAAACAAAATAATTACGGCCCCTAATACCACCGCACCTGCTGTTAATAAAATGGGTGTGGTACGTACCGCTCCGGCCTCTATAATGGCTTGTTTTAATGGAATGCCTTCTTGTAGTCGAATATCAATAAAATCAATTAACAGCACTGAGTTTCGAACCATCACACCGGCTAAAGCAATAAAGCCAATCATTGAGGTAGCTGTAAAATAGGCCCCTAGCATCCAATGTCCCATCAATATACCAATCAACGAAAGTGGTATTGCGGCTAACATCACAATTGGCACTGTAAAGTTTTGAA
>JBJOQA010000034.1:0-5493 GCA_046050225.1 Bacteroidota bacterium
TACCTTTTAAATTAACGCCCAGGCCGGCCGAAATAAAATTGCAGCAAGGCAGCTTACAACTTAATGCCAACAGTTATTTATTGGTAGATACACAACAAGTAAAATCTTATCAATTTCTCAATCAGTACTTGCAAAAACAATTTGGTTTTAGTTTAAAAATCAACCCCAAAAAATCCAGAAATCAAAGTAATTCAGCCGTTTCCGGCATTCAACTAGAATTGGCTGTAACCGAATCTAACGAAGCGTACGATTTAGTTGTTGGCACATCAACCATTACCATCAGGGGAAGTGCAGAAGGCATATTTAGGGGTATCACTACGCTGATACAACTGATTCATCAACCTATTAAGAACAAACAAATAGTAATACCACAATTAATCATCCATGATTTTCCTCGCTATAGTTATCGTGGTATGCATTTAGATGTGAGCCGACATTTCATCCCTATTGCAACCATCAAAACGATGCTAAACGAAATGGCGCTTTTTAAATACAATAACTTCCATTGGCATTTAACAGATGACCAGGGATGGCGAATAGAGATTAAGAAATACCCCTTACTCACTTCTAAAGGCGCATGGCGAAACGGTACCATTAAGGGGCGTTATCCGGGAACCGGAAATGATTGTATTACGCATGGCGGCTTTTACACGCAAGAAGAAATAAAGGATTTAATACAATATGCGGCCGATCGATTTATTACAATTATTCCCGAAATTGAATTACCCGGACATGCATCGGCTGCCATTGCAGCCTATCCTCAATTGAGCTGCTTTCCGGCGGAAGCTACCAGCCATCCTGCCGAAACTGCCTGGTTTGGACCAACCGAAGGAAAGCAAGTGCAGCAAAGTTGGGGTGTATTTGAAGATGTACTTTGCCCAACAGACTATACTTTTCAATTTTTAAATGATGTATTAGATGAAGTGATACAGCTATTTCCATCTACTTATATCCATATAGGTGGCGATGAATGTCCGAAAGAATCATGGAAAAGATCGGCTTTTTGTCAGCAACTCATTCAAACCCAGCAGTTAAAAGACGAACATGCATTGCAAAGCTATTTTATTCAACGCATCGAAAAATATGTGAATAGCAAGGGGCGAAAAATTATTGGTTGGGATGAAATTTTGGAAGGCGGATTGGCGCCTAATGCAACTGTTATGAGTTGGCGTGGTGAGGAAGGCGGTATAGAGGCGGCGAAACAATCACACACGGTAATTATGACACCCGGTACACCACTTTATTTCAACCATTCGCAATCGAGCCATGAAGACAGTATTACCCAAGGTGGTTATAATCCAATTGAATTGGTATATCAATATGAACCAACACCAGCGGTACTTACATCTGAACAATCAAAGTATATTTTAGGGGCACAGGCAAATCTTTGGTCGGAGTACATTCGCACTTTATCCAAAATTGAATACAGCATTTTTCCACGCATTGCAGCGTTGGCCGAAGTTTTATGGTCGCCCAAATCAAAACGCAATTGGAAGGACTTTGAAAATCGACTTCATTTACAAACAAAGTGGTATCAACAATTAGGTATCAACTATAGCCATGCCTGGGAAGAACCAATCACATCCATTGTAGCGTTACCCAATGGCAAAGTTGGTTGGAAAATTGAAGGACCAACCAAGAAGAAATTTTGGGTGAAGTTACCAAATGAAAAAACGTTAACGCTTTATCAACAACCTTTTGCATTTTCAAAAAATGGCACTTATGAAATTATAAACGAAAAAGGACAAAAAATGGTAGCGCAAGATTTTCATCCCAATCTTGCCACAGGTATGCCGGTAACAATTGTAAGCCCTCCATCTACCTATTATCCCGGAAAAGGAGGATTTACACTCGTAGATGGCATTATAAATTCAAAAGGACTAGACCGAAAAGAAGAATGGTTAGGTTTTTCCGGCACCGACTTGGATGTTTGGGTAACACTTCCGCAAATAAATACGATAAACGAAGTTGTATTGCACGTTTTAGATCAAAATGAAAGTTGGATTCATTTACCCAAAAAAATAACCATTAGCTTTTACACCGACACAGCCTTACCTGCAGAAGTGATCCATAAAGACATTGATCCTGAAAAAGAAAAAGGAAACAGAAGTATTCACCTGCAGCATTATACCAATGCACGATTCCTTCATATACAAGCTACCAATAGTGGAGTTATCCCTGAAGGAAAACCCGGTGCAGGTAACAAAGCTTGGCTATTTATGGATGAAATAGAAATTAAGAACTGATACCTAAGTTAAATTCCCATACAGAAGCTACAAATAATAACAATAAATATACATTAATGGATTTGGGTTAAATCATAGCCCAAATAAAAACATAACTAATCGTGTTAAGATTTTGGGGTCAACTTCAGCAACAAGGGGCAACATCGTTGCGTCGCACACTTCATCCATTGTACCTATGTCAACACTTAGCCGCCTCGGTAAAGTATTTTAAAATGAAAGTGATTACAGTTTAAACATTAATTTGATTTTTTGGTTATGCTAACTTAATTTGGTTTAGAAACGGACAAATTATTGGATTTTATCTAATAAAAATAACAATAGGGCAACCAAGCCTACATACCCTCCGTTTGATGATTAACCACCAACGCTAACTATTAATTAAGCAATGAAGTATTGTAAAAAAGTATATCTCTTTAGCTTTATCATCTTACTTACCTTAAGTTCGTTTACGCTATTAATGCGAAGTTCGCTACCTCCTACCGGCTATACCGGCGCTAATGGAAACTATTGCACCAGTTGCCATAGCTCTTTTACCCTGAATTCCGGTGGTGGAGCTGTTTCTATTTCCGGCATACCCTCTGAATATACACCGGGCACTACTTATACTTTTAGCCTTACAATAAGTCATGGAAGTGCCAATCGCAAAAGGTGGGGATTTTCAATTGCTGCACGAAATAGCAATAATCAAAGTACCGGAAGTTTTTCGGGTACGAATGCCAATGCAGGGGCTAATGGTAACGAATACTCTCATTCTCCTGCTGTAACTACAACAAATGCGGCTACTTATACTTATACCAATTTAAAGTGGACAGCACCGGCAAACCCAACAGCCGCCGATCAAAATATTACATTCTATTTTGCCGGAGTTGCCGCAGATGGTACCGGTGGTTCAGGTTCTGACTATGTTCATTCCGGCACTTTCACTACGTCCCCATTAGCACTTAGTACAACCTATACGTTTATAGGCAATGGTAACTGGAGTAATCCCGCCAATTGGCAAAACGGTCAAATACCACCTGCAATTTTAACCGGCACGGATGCAATTGTAATCAATCCGGCAGGTGCAGGAGAATGTATTTTAGACGTTAGTCAAACAGTAAATATTGGCACCAGCTTTACCGTTGTTACCGGCAAAAACTTACGTATTTTGGGAAATCTTTCTATCAACAACGAATAATTTTACCGCTAAAACCATACTTTTTTTAACCAACCTACACCATTACTCGTAATAAAAAAGGTTCCAATTCAAAGCAAATAGTTGCGTTTATTTTGGAACCTTTTTTTTATACCATTACCCATCAAATGGGTTTATTATTAGTCTTTCTTTCTAATATAACCCTCTGTAGAAAAGGCTTGTGCACGAATAGAACATTCATCTTGCACGGCCACTAATAAAATTCGATCTTCCTTTATAGAAAAATGATATTTTCCAACTTCATTATCACAAGGACTAGAGCCATATAGTTTTGTTATACTTAATGTATCTGCATTAACAGAATATCGCATCACTTCAACCTCTTCATCCCCTGCTTTAATAGCTAAAGTATCGGATGCACCAAACTCAAGCGATACTTCGGTTGGATTAGGAATATTACCTGTTCCAATCCATTTTGTGCTTTGCAGTTTATTTTGGGCAGCCAAATTATTACTTATAAGCAATACGGCTGCGTATACGGCTATTTTTTTCATATTTAAAACTACAAATTTCTGATATTCAAAATGCATTATACCTCAAATACTTTTTTAGCGTACCAACATCACCGTGCCTTTTTTAGTAAATGGCGTTCCATCTGTACAATTATACTGTACCATGTAAACAAAGGCCGTTGTTTGTTGAACAGGTAATCCATTAATGGTTCCGTCCCATCCTTGCGATGAATTATTAGGCTGAAAATTACGTTGCTCAAATACTTTCTGACCCCATCTGTCGAAAATGATAAAACTATTGATTTGCTTCACCCCATAAGCACGTACATAATACTTGTCATTCAAACCATCTTGATTAGGCGTAAACGCATTAGGCATCAGCAATTGATTATTACCACAAAAAACAGAGATATGCATTTCATCTATAGCCTTACAACCAAAACGGGTGGTAACCGTGATACGGTAGGTTATATCTTTATCCGCAAATAAAGTTGGTGCGTTACAATCGCTGCAACTTAGGCCGGTAGCAGGCGTCCAACTATAGTTGTTTACGGCATTGCTAGAAACATTGGCCAGTAATTGAATACCGGTACCGGCCGCAACATAATAATCAGGCCCCGCATTTACCGTAGGTGGATTTCCAACGGATATTTGTACAAAACCGGTATCATTTTTACAAACATTGTTACTAAACGCAATAACAGAATAGGCCGTACTGCGAATTGGATTAGCAATAGGATTGGCAATAGCAGGATTATTTAAACCGGTAACAGGTGTCCAACTAAAACGTGTAGCATTGGCAACAGCACGAAGTTGAACACGTTCGCCCAAACAGATACTATCGTTATTGCTTACACGTAAACGAACCGGTTCATCTACATCAACGGTAACCGTATCTTTTTGTACACAGCCAAACTGATTTGTAACAGTAACAAAATACTTTGTATCCTGCGTTGGTGTGGCAATAGCAGCTGCAAAATTGGTAAGCTGCAAGGTTGGATGGGCATCCCATTGATATTGGATACCATCAAAACTTCTTAATTGCACTACAGCTCCATTGCAAATGGTGGTATCCGGACCTGCTTTTGGAATAGGCAATGGATAAATTACAACAGGCTTTACAGCAGTAACATGACAACCGTATTGCGTAAACACATCCAACTTAACCTGATAGTTTCCGGCTTGATTAAAATAATATTGTAAAGAATCGGCATTACCCACCAATTGATTATTAACGCGCCATTCATATGCAGTAACTTGATCTTGGCTTGATATAACCGAATAAAATGTTAATCGATTATTCATACAAATATCATTAATACCGGTTATTCTAGCCAAAGTTGAGGTTAATATCACCACTGAATCAGGTGCGATGTAGGTGCTGGTACATCCATAGGATGAAGTGGCAACCAAACTAACCGAATAGGCACCCGAAGCGGCATAAAAATGACTTGGATTAATTGCGGTACCGGTTTGAAACTCACCAAAGTTCCAGAGGTAGGTTTCATTTCCAAATCTGGAACCAGAGTTATTGTTGAAATATACCGTTCCGGTATCGCCGCATAGGCGCGGATTAACAATACTAAATTGCGCATGAATC
>JBJOQA010000035.1:0-5971 GCA_046050225.1 Bacteroidota bacterium
ATTCTAAAATGATGATCTTGCTTGCTTCTTTAGCAGCGAGTATAATTGGGTATTTAACGTTGTATTTTTTTCTTCCAAAAGAGGAAAATTTAGAAGAAATCGTAGAAGCGGAGCCAGCCGAAAATCAATAAATAATAAAGATTATTTATCCAATTTCGTCATTAGATGATGTTTCCCTTTCAACATGAACTTTTTACTTTGTTCGATGGCATCCATTACTTGTTCTAATATTTTTTCGGTGGGGTCATCGTAGTTAATATCCAATGGCTCTTTAAACGTAACCGATAAAATAGAGCCCTTCTTTTTAAACTTTAATCCCTTTTTATTAAATGCACGCCAAAATCCGTTAATTACCACCGGCACAACAATCGGGCGATGTTGTTTAATGATAAATGCCGTTCCTTTTCGGCCGGGTGCAAACGGTTTGGTTGTTCCTTGCGGGAAGGTGATTACCCAATTATTTTGCAGGGCGCGTTCAATTTTTCGGGTGTCGCTCGGGTCGAGGGTGCGACGTACTTCTGTACCTTCGGAACGCCAAGTTCTTTTTACAGTAATGGCACCGGCAAGCGTGAATAATTTACTGATAAAATTAGCCTTCATCGTTTCTTCGGCGGCTACATATTTTACACGTGTAAAAGGCCACAATAAATATAATGGTACACCTAAAGAATGTTTTCTGCGCCAGCTAACCGCACAAAAAATATGTAAGAAAGTGATAACGTCTGCAAAATAGGTTTGATGATTACTTACAAACAAAACGTTTTGTTTGGGTAGCGCTTGCAAGCGATCCATTCCGTTAATCTTCAATTTGTTGAACCAATTAAGGCCGGGATAGCTAAAAGCTCCCACAACAGCGTATACTGCGCCCTTAACAATTTTTGATTCTTTAAAGTTATTCCAAATATTGGCCATGCGGTTAGTTAGGATTTTCAGGCAATCTGTCGTGCAATATACGGAACATCGCAAAATAATGAAATCCGAACCGATAAGTTTTGACTGGCAGATTAAATAATATATTTGCAACCATGCAATTAGATACAGTCATTTTTGATATGGATGGGCTGCTGATAGATTCAGAACCCTTGTGGCATGAAGCTGCCGACGAAGTATTACCGCGCTTTTACATCAAGCTTACACAGCAACAACACTTAAGCAGCACCGGTATGCGTACGCGTGAGTTTTTAGAATGGTGGTTCAAACAGTATAAGGTATCGTTAACACATGTAGATGAAGGATGCGAATTAATCTTGCGTTCCGTAATTAGCAAGGTGCAAGACCGCGGTAAAGCAATGCCGGGATTGGAGCATATTTTTAATTATTTTATACAACGGAAATACAAAATTGGCTTGGCTTCTTCATCACCAATGGAATTGATTGATGTGGTTATTCAGAAATTAGGTATAGGCAATTACTTACAAGCAGTATGCTCTGCATCCGAGTTACCGTATGGTAAGCCGCATCCATTGGTTTACTTAAATTGTGCGGCCGAACTAAAGAGCGAACCAACCTCGTGTATTTGTTTTGAGGATTCCTTTAATGGCCTCATTGCGGCCAAGGCCGCAAGAATGAAATGCGTAGTGGTGCCTTCGTTACACGACAGTAAAGATCCGCGATTTAATGCCGCCGATCTAAAAATTTCGTCGCTACAAAACTTCAATGACCTGTTAATGCAAACCATTTAACGCATTGAGCAGCAGTATATTTAACGGGATTTTGTGTATTTTTTACCCGCTTGCCACATTTTTAGCTTACCTTTGCGGCATTATATTACAATTAAATACAAAAAATGAACAAATCTCAAGGCACCGTTAAGTTTTTCAACACTGAAAAAGGATTCGGTTTTATCAAGCACGAAGATTCCAACCAGGAAACCTTTGTACACGTGAGCGGCCTGATCAGCAACATCAAGGAAGGCGATAGAGTTGAATTTGAAGTGCAAGACGGCAGAAAAGGTCCAAATGCTGTAAACGTAAAATTAATCTGAGTAAATTCATATTGATTTAAAAAGCCGCTTTTAGCGGCTTTTTTCTTTATATAGCATTACCATTCATAATATTATTTAAAATTTGCGCTCAAATCCAATTGTTAAAAGTTACTTATGCGCATTTTGCCATTACATTTGCAGCAAAATATATTAAATATGAAAAGTTTTTTTCTCGCGGCATTATCGATTGCAACCGTAGGATTTACGGGAACTACACAGGCACAAGGCAGCGGCAAATTAGTTATAGCCAATAAAGCAAAATACGCCCTAACGAATGTGGTTAAATCTACCACAAATATGGAAATGATGGGTCAGTCGATGGATATTATTGCCGACATGACGATGTTTTATAATTTAGACGTAACCGATGTACAACCCAATAAAATAACGGTGGATGCTTCATTGATTGGCATGAAAATGAATACTTCGGCAATGGGCCAAAACATGACTTTTGATTCTGACAAAAAAGAAGATTTAGATGGCGATATTGGCAAGGCTGTAGCCGGAGAATTTAATAAGGTTACAACTGTAGAATTTAACGACAATGCGCAAGTTTTGAGTACTAAAAAAGAAGCGGCAAAAGAAAGCGCGGAGGGTGCTGAAGCAGGCATGAGTATGATTAAAAATATGGGGTCTATGGCCGACGATGGCACCAATGGGGCCAGCATGGCATTTTTAGTTATTCCAAGTGGCATTATTGTAGGTAATTCTTGGGCAGATTCTTCGGTTAAGGAAGAACTTAAAATTTATCGCAATTATACCTTAACTGCATTGAATGGCAACGAAGCTACTGTAACACTTACCGGTAAACAAAATACGCATCGTAAAACAGAACAAAACGGAATGGAATTTGAGGTAAATATGGAATCAAAAATGACCGGTAATATTACACTAGATATTTCTACCGGAATCATTAAACAAAAAACAATCTCCATGGATGGCACCGGTGCTACCGAGGTAATGGGGCAATCAATGCCAATGACCACAAAGGTTACCATAACAACAACTGTAGCGCCAAAATAATTTAATCCTTTCAAAAAATTGAAAAGCTCTTTCTATGGAAGGAGCTTTTTTACTTAAAGAATGTTCCGTGTTCTTATTGCTGCTTGTATTTATCGGTATACACAGTATCCAAATCCATTTAACCGATTGGTGTTGAAACTATGACTATTGTAAATAGAAATCGAGCTATGGGATAAAAACAGTGACATAAATAGTTATAAAAAACATTGCGCCAAAAATGCTTTTAATGGATCCGTTACCACTGTTTCGCCGGCAGCCCCAATTGCCTCGTTAATCCCTTCGTGATCATACTGATTTGCAGTTATTTGATTAACCCCAACGCCTACCGACTGTAACTTCGAAATAAAAGAATCTGCAAGGGCAATTCGATTAACAGTACCCCTTTTTGCAACAAAAAAATTGGGATATGTAACCCCGGCTGATAATTGATGAATTGGAGAAGCCAGCAACCAATTAGCTGCAACAGTACCAAAGGCATTCAAATAGTTGGCATTATTATCATTGCATTGTAATGCTACATCGTACCCTTCGGTATCAATACTTGCTATACCCCTTATAGCATTTAATGAAATCCCTCTTGAAGGTAAAAATTGATTACTTGTGCCTGTTAAACATACTAGATGAGCACCTGCACTATGGCCTAGCAAAACCATTTTTTGTTTGTTTCCACCATAAGTGCCAATATGGTCATATACCCATTTTACGGCATCTGCTACATCATTATTATGGGTTGGAAACATAACTCGATTTGGATCATTGCTTGGAGAAGACGGGCTAAGACGATAATTAATACTAACTAAAATATATCCCAAGGAGGCAAATAGGCTTTTTTTATTTTCAATGGAATTTGCTTTATCTCCAATTGCCCAAGCACCACCATGCACATAAACCACCACCGGCGATTGCGGATTCGTTGTTCCAAAATGATAAATATCAAGACTTAACAAATTAGCATCAACCCCAGAAATGGCATTATAAGCTATAGTTACTTTTGTAACTGTTGCCGGTTGAGTAGGTGGAGTAATTGGTTCTGTTTTCTTACAACTTATTTGAAAGCCAACTATAATCAAGCAACCTAATAAAATAATCTCCCTTTTCATTTCTGATATTTTTTGCGTTTAGAAGCTCTATTAACCCAAAAGTTTAATCGAATACTAAAAAAGAAGATTCGGCTCAACCGAAAAACAATTGTAATTCATGTTATGCATTTTTGACACAATAAATAGGTAAAGAGGAAATGGATATCGAAAAATGGCAAATTAAATAGAAATCTTATTTTCCTGATGCAGTATCAATCAGTTGCTGATAATCTTTCTCGGTATCAATATCTAGCATACCTTTTTCGAAATGCAAAGCAGCAACTTGGCTTTGATGGTGTTGTATAATATACTTGGCGCCCACATCGCCTTTTAAGTTTAACAATTGAGAAAAATAGGTTTGATGAAATAAAGCAGGTGTACCTAAAATTTGCGCATAATAACAAGCGGCGATAGGCAAATCAGTTTCTTTTTGTAACTGAACCAAAGCTTGAATATTTTCTGCAGTCAGATAGGGCTGATCGCATACCAAAATCATAACGCCATCCACAGTTGGATGTTGTTGCAAAAGTGCGGTTAAACCAAGTTTGATAGAACCTCCCATACCCTCCTCCCATTGTTCATTGATGATAATTGTACTACTTTCATCCTCCATTTGTTGCCGAATGTCAACAGCGGCAGCGCCTAAAACTACGACTGTAGAAAACTGCCCAGCCTGATGCACCATATGCAGCAACCGATTAATGAGTGTCTTTCCATCGTACATTAATAATTGCTTGGGACGACCTAAACGTTTACTTTGTCCGGCCGCCACTACCACTACCCCGCAATGTGAGATTGTATGTTGCATTAACTATGTATGAATTCCTTTTTCCATTTCAACATGCCGCCCGATTTTCCGGTAAAAACGGCTTGTATTTCGGCAATAATACTCGCTGCAATTTCTTCAGCGGTTTCGGCGCCAATTTCTAAACCAATCGGCCCGTAAATTCTCGCTAATTGTTCATCGGTAATATGCAAGCCTTCTTGCTTGTATTCTTCCAACATTTTATGCAATTTCTTTTTAGGACCCAACAAGCCTATATAGGGCACATCGGTTGCCAACAAGGCTTTCAACATATTTTTGTCGTATTGATAATTATGGGTCGTCAATACAAAACAAGTTCGATTATCTATCCGCAATTGCGATAAAACCGCCTCAGGCTTGGCCACTAAAACCTGGCAAGCATTAAGGAAGCGCTCGGGCCTGGCATGGGTATTTCGGCCATCTACTACGCTTACTTCCCAACCAATGATATGCGCCATTTGCATGATAGGCACTGCGTCATTGCCGGCGCCAACAACTACTAACGAAATGGGCGGTTGGATAAATTCAAGAAATGCATTTTGAGTAAACTCATCCTCGTTGTAATCTTTAAATAAAGATTTTCGTGTATTGAAAACAGTTAAAATATCTTGCTGTAAGAATGGCTTTGTGGGCAAACCTATACTTATATCCAGAACTTCTTCTTGTGCCGTTTGCAATAAACAAGTTCCTTGTTGCAAAGCCTGTTTATCTTTTAAATTAAACAGCGTAACCAACACCACATCTTGTCTTTTTCCAACAACCTTTTTCAATAAGTTGATCGCATTATTTGCATCAGTAGAATCTATATACTCAAATAATACCTGTATGATTCCTTCGCAACCGAGTTGAATTCCAACCCCGGCATCTTCTTCATCACCGGTATCGTAGGTAACGAGTCTTGATTTTTTTTCTGTAAAAGTGAGCAAGGCTTTTTTGAGTGCATCGCCTTCCAAGCAACCTCCGCTGATGGCGCCAATCATACGGCCGTCTTCTAACACCAACATCCTGGCACCCGGGCGACGATAAGAAGACCCCTCCAAATGCACAACAGTAGCCAAAACACATGCTTGCGCTGCTAAT
>JBJOQA010000036.1:0-2790 GCA_046050225.1 Bacteroidota bacterium
CTTGCAGTAATACCAGTTTATTGTTATCGGCATGCACCATATTATTGGTAGCATCAATTACCATAACATTGTTACCGGCAACGGCATTTTCGAGGTAATCTTTTTCGAGGTTATCGTAGGCACTAGCCCAAGTACCCAAATCGCTCCAACCAAACTGCGATGGCATGATATAAACGTTATCGGCTTTTTCCATTACGCCGTAATCGATCGAAATATTGGTACACTGCGGATAGATGCGGTCAATGGCATCGGCTTCGCCGGAAGTATTGAAGGCATTGCTTTCCGCATCAAATACTTCGTGCATTTCGGGTAAAAACTTAGTAAATGCGGCAATGATATTTTTTACCTGCCAAACAAAAATGCCGGCATTCCATAAAAAGTCGCCACTCGATAAAAAGGTTTTGGCCAACTCGCGATCAGGCTTTTCGGTAAAGGTTTTTACCTTATACACGTTTTCGCTCACCGCTTGTTGATCGTACTGAATATAACCGTATCCGGTATTTGGATGCGTAGGTTTAATACCCAGCGTAACCAATCCTTTAATATTGGCCGTAAAATCTAAAGCTTGTTCGCAAATGCGCTTAAATTCTTCGGGTTGTAAAATAATATGATCGGCCGGGGCACAAATTAAATTGGCATCGGGATTTAACGAACGTAATTTATAAGAGATATACGCAATGCAAGGCGCCGTGTTTTTGCGAGAAGGTTCGCACAAAATATTTTCCTTGTTTAATTCGGGCAATTGTTCGGCCACGATATCTCTATAAGATTCGGAGGTAACAATATAAATATTCTCCTTCGGCACAAATAAAGCAAATCGATCAAAAGTAGATTGAATCAGCGTACGGCCGGTATTCAAAATATCGAGAAATTGCTTTGGAAAATTAGTTCTGCTCATGGGCCAGAAACGGCTTCCGATGCCGCCTGCCATAATCGCTACATAATGGTTTTTGTTCATAGCATTGACTTAGTTTTGGGATAAGCGTCAACAAACAGGTTGTTGACTGCCAAGGTATAACGCAAATTTCTGAAAAGAATTGCTAGTTCCGCGTAGGAATTTCTATTGGCAGCTATCAAATAATATATTTTTTACAAACGTAACCTATTTCATTCACAACACAAATAGTAAAATGGCCACAAAATAATCCTTGTTTCAACAGAAAATTCTGGTTATCTTACTGTACGGAACAGGTTTGTTATCATGTTGTTCAACATTATATTCAGTACCTTTACCGGCTTTTCCAACTTATACCCGTTTTTCTATAAAAAGGCCGGTTGAAAAAGTTATTTTAATTATCAATCAAGAGAAGGCAAGCACGTTATGGCTACTGTAAAAGGAAATAAAAAGACAACCGTAGAGAAGGAAACTACCAAAAAGCCCGCCCGCAAAACAACTACCACCGCAAGTAAAAAGCATTCATACGATTTACACGCTTCATTGCAAGAATATTTTGGTTTTGACGGATTTAAAGATCAGCAAGAAGAAATTATCCATCATTTATTAAATGGCAACGATACGTTTGTAATTATGCCAACCGGAGGCGGTAAAAGCCTCTGTTATCAATTGCCCGCCTTGGTGAGTAATGGTTGCGCGTTAATTGTATCGCCCCTGATTGCCCTAATGAAGAATCAGGTAGATTTAGTAAGAAGTTATAGCAGTAAAGATGATGTGGCCCACTTTTTAAATAGTACTTTAAATAAGGGGCAACAAAAAGTGGTGAAGGATGATTTGCTAGCCGGAAAAACAAAAATGCTGTACGTAGCGCCCGAAACGCTTACCAAAGAAGAGAATATTGAGTTTTTTAAAGACCTTGAAATTTCATTTTTTGCCGTAGATGAGGCGCACTGTATATCAGAGTGGGGCCATGATTTTAGACCGGAGTATCGTCGCTTACGCGAGATGATGGAACTGATAGCGCCCAACGCGCCGATGATTGCTTTAACAGCAACGGCTACGCCCAAAGTTCAAAGTGATATCGTTAAAAATTTAGGTTTGCGCGATCCGCGGATTTTTATCTCTTCGTTTAACCGCCCCAATTTGTACTATGAAATCTTGCCTAAGATTTCGAAAGATCAAACCATTAAAAGTATTGTTCGCTTTATTTTACAACATAAAGATAAAAGCGGTATCATTTATACCCTCAACCGTAAAACCACCGAAGAGTTGGCCGATATGTTGAAAGCCAATGGCGTAAAGGCAGTTGCTTATCATGCCGGTTTGGAAGGTAAATTACGCGCCGAGCGACAAGATTTATTTTTAACCGAAGAGGTACAGGTAATTGTGGCTACCATTGCTTTTGGGATGGGTATCGACAAGCCCGATGTGCGGTTTGTGATTCACTACAATATTCCTAAATCTATAGAAAATTATTATCAAGAAACAGGGCGTGCCGGTCGTGATGGATTAGAAGGAAAATGTTTATTGTATTATTCGCATAAGGATGTGGCCAAGTTAGAACATTTAATGCGTGATAAACCGCTCAGTGAGCGGGAAGTAGGCGCGCAGTTGATTAACGAAACGGTGGCTTACGCCGAAAGTGCGGTGTGTAGAAGAAAAATATTGTTGAATTATTTTGGGGAAGAATACAATACCAGCCAGTGCACGAATATGTGCGACAACTGTAATAATCCTAAAGAACTGATTGAGGCCAAAGTGCAAGCGCAGCAAGCTTTACAAGTGATTAAGGGATTGGATGAGCAGTTTACGATGGAGTATATTACGTTGATTTTGCGCGGTAAGCCTAATCCGCAAGTGAAGATGTTCCGCCATGATGAGCGCGACTTTTTTGG
>JBJOQA010000037.1:0-10024 GCA_046050225.1 Bacteroidota bacterium
ATTTACAAAAAAATCATGCTCCGAACCTTCTTTGCCACTAATTATCTTCTAGCCTTACTAAGTTGTTCAGCCTCAATATAATTTAGTATCCCTTTAAACAATTGATGAACAAATGATACCAGAATTTCGTGCATCCAATTGTTAAAGCAGTTAATTAAAAACTTCGGGACCAAATTTGCTAGGAAAATTAGATAAAGGATGCAACAAAAATAAAGGGATAATTGTCTTACCTAAAAGAGGTAAAATGCTGCTGCTTCTTATTTCCCAAATTCATGATGCGAATAACAAAAAAGAAAAACGACCGTCAAGATACGCCTGCAAAGCAGCAAGCTATTGTTTTGCCTTTGCATAACCCCGGTCGCAGCATCGAGTTTTTGGTGGCCTTAATTGAAAAAATTCGTCCTGATCATACGAAGGATTATGCCCAAGCAGAACTTCGTTTTAAAGCCTTTTTGTTTCAACTCACCAACGATAAAACTTTACTTTATTCGGTTCGAAAAGCACTATTAAAGGAGTTTTTAAATACCAATATTGTAGCAGCGCTCACCGAAAATGGCATTGCGAGCGGTCGCGGTTTTGTTCAAGAATTAATGAGCAAAATCAAGCATAAATTGTTGCCGGAATTACAAACACCCGATAATTTTTTGTTTGTTATTAATAAGGTTTTTTATAAAAAATATGACTATCTCTGGGTAGAAAATATTGACAAAGAATTGTGGATTCGTTTCTTCGAAATTTTAGGGATTCAAATCAATTTAACCGAACCTGCTTTGCTGCATCAATTTGCAAAATCTTTGCAAATATTAAGTCACCGAATTGCAACCTTAGGGCTTGAAAAAGAAATTACCAGTCGCTATAAAAAAGAAGATTCGGAAAGCGCCATTTATCCATTTTTAGAACAAAGTAAATGGGTGAATGAATTGTTGGTTTGTATGCAACAAAACAACAATGTAGCGCAAAGAAGAATTTTAGTAAATAATATAAGTGAGGCACTTTACAATTGTAAACAAAGTATTCAATGGATTCGCGATCAACGTATTCATAACGGTACTAGTTTGGCGCAAACCTATATCCTAACCCGATTACAGCAACATATTGATCGCGTTTTTATTATTCTAGATGTATTAGATACCGATAATCATTTTAATACCGAACGCTTTGCCGGTTATTTTAAAACAGTAGTTCACAATGAAAATACCAAGAATTCCATTAAAGAATTTGTGAGTGAAAATACCGGATTGTTGGCTTACCAAATAGCCGAACATGGCGGCAGAACCGGCGAAAAATTTATTACCACCACGCGTAAAGAGTTTTGGCGGATGTTTAAAAGTGCTGTAGGTGGAGGTATTATCATTTCTTTTATAGGCATCATCAAAAATTTACTTTCTAATATAAAGGCTGCGCCTTTTTGGCAGGGATTTTTATATAGTAGTAATTATTCGCTAGGCTTTATTTTAATTCAAGATACCGGTTCTACTTTGGCAACCAAACAACCTGCGTATACCGCAAATAATGTTGCTAGCTCATTTGATGTGCAAAAGGTTGGTGAGCAACCCGATTTGCGTAACCTAGCTATTACTGTTGCCAAAGTTAGTAGAACCCAATTAGCATCTTTTGCAGGTAACTTGATGGTGGTATTTCCACTTACTTATGCCTTAGCTATGTTGTTTGCCGAAGTTACAGGCGTTAAAATTTCCTCAGGCGAAGCTGCGCATAAATTACTAACCGATCAACAAGCCTTTCATAGCTTATCCTTGTTTTTTGCCTGTATTACCGGCTTCTTTTTGTTTGCGAGTGGGTTGATTGCCGGCTTTGTAGAAAACTACTTAATCTTTGGAAAAATAGGTGATAGGTTAAGGGCCTCCGCTACCTTTCAAAATCGGTTTAGCGAAAAAACCAGGTATCGCGTAATTCATTACATTGAAAACAATTTCGGTGCATTAATAGGCAATATCTCCTTAGGTTTCTTTTTAGGGATGGCAGGATTTTTTGGGAAAACATTTGGTTTACCCTTTGATATTCGCCATATCACCATTTCTGCCGCTAATACGGCCATTGGTTATTTTGGAATGGATCATGCGCTTCCTATCAAAGAAATGGTTTACACCTTGCTCAGTGTAGCCGCTATCGGGTTTCTCAATTTTGCCGTAAGCTTTGGATTAGCCTTCTTTGTTGCAGTAAAAAGTAGAGGTATTCATTTGCGCGATTATCCTGAATTTATTGGAATCCTTTGGCGTTATTTCAAACGCTTTCCGCGCGATTTTGTAAAGGCGCCATCTAACAGAACCGCGCAACAACTGCATTGATTTTTTAAAAAGCTCAACTTTTTTTCTGCAACCATCCGGTTCTATTTATTATTGCATACGCATTTTAAATTATTTGTATGCGTTAATTTTTCTTTTTATGAATCGCATTAATTTTTATATTGAGTGATAAATTAATTGATAACAAATATTTTTTGCATGTTGGCCTTTCGCATCTGCATCATCATTACTGCTTGTTATGGTTTGTTGGGATGCCAACAAAATGAATCGCTTTTTAAAGAAATTCCCGCAACAGAAAGTGGCATCCATTTTTCCAATAATATTCAAGAATCAGCTTCGCTAAATATCATTAACTATCAGTATCTCTATAATGGAGGAGGCGTGGGTATTGGCGATTTTAATCACGATCAGTTACCGGATATTTTCTTCTCGGGCAATCAAGTAGGTAACCAATTATACCTTAATCAGGGTAAATTAAATTTTAAAGAAGTTGCCCAAGAAGCAGGTGTAAGCGGAAATGGCAATTGGGCACGTGGCGTAACAGTTGTAGACATAAATCAAGATGGATGGCAAGATATTTATGTTTGTCATGCTTTTTATCGCGATCCGCAAAAACGTAGAAACCAACTCTACGTGAATCAACCCCAGCTTCAAAAAAATGGTATTCCTGTTTTTCAAGAAATGGCTGCTGCTTACGGATTAGATGATACCAGCCATACCCAAATGGCCAATTTTTTTGATTACGACAATGACGGTGATTTAGATGTTTATTTACTCGTGAATGAATTGTCTGAACAATTTCCCGGCGAGTATCGGCCTATCAAAACCGATGGCAGCAGTTTTAATACCGATCGGTTATTGCGTAACGATTGGGATTCGATAGCAAAACATGCGGTTTATACCAACGTCTCCGCATCTGCCGGAATCACTTGGGAAGGCTATGGACTCGGTGTTCAAATTGCCGATATCAACGAAGATGGTTGGAAGGATATTTATGTGAGCAACGATTACCTCAGTACCAATTTGCTGTATATCAACAATAAGAATGGTACATTTTCAAATCAATACGACCGCTATTTTAAGCACAGCAGTTTAAATGCAATGGGCAATGATATTGCCGATGTAAATAATGATGGCTTGTTGGATATCATTGAAATGGATATGGCCGCAGAAGATAATCATCGGCTTAAAATGATGATGAATAATATCGATTATCAAACATTATTGGCTTATCAATATTATGGCTACAATACACAGGTGGTGCGCAATACCCTTCAAATTAATCAAGGTAGAACCATACTAAGAAACGATTCATTAGGTACGCCTTTTTTTAGTGAAGTAGGTAACTTTGCCGGTATAGCGCGAACCGATTGGAGTTGGTCGCCGTTATTGGTGGATGTAGATAATGATGGCTGGCGCGACTTATTGGTTTCTAACGGTTTTCCTAAAGATATTACAGATCAAGATTTTATCGCCTATCGCCGCCAAACACAACCTAGTACGCCTAAAGACCAAGTGCTCGCCCAAATTCCTACCGTAAAGGTGAGTAACTACATTTTTAAAAATAATGGCAATTGCAGTTTTAAAGATCAGTCGATTGAATGGGGCTGGAATACACCTACATTTTCGGCAGGAATGGCCTATGCCGATTTAGATAATGATGGAGACGTGGATGTAGTTTGCAACAATACCAATATGCCGGCATCCTTGCTCGAAAATAGAAGCAATCAGCAAAAAGAAAATAAAACACATGCGTTGCGTTTAAAATTGGTAGGCCTTCCCGGAAATTTAGATGCCATCGGCGCCGTTGTAACAGTTTATTTTAAGGGCAATCAACAAGTGCATGAAAATACGCCATACCGGGGTTATCAATCAACCGTTGAATCAATTTTGCATATTGGATTAGGTAATAATGTATTGGCCGATTCGGTAATTGTACATTGGCAAAATGGTACAATCGGTAGATGGAATCAAGTTAAGGCAGATGAGCTAATTACCTTGCAGCAAAGTAAAAATGCCGAACCGGTTCAAAGGATACTTCCCCAACTCGCACAACAAAATTGGTTCACGGATATTACCAATCAATTAGGCGGCGAATGGCTGCATACCGAAAAGGATTTTATAGATTTTAATGTACAGAAATTGTTGCCGCATAAATTTTCTAACGGTGGTCCGGCTTTGGCTGTTGGTGATTTGAATGGTGATGGCAAAGATGATATCGTGATGGGGAGCGCCTATCCGGATAATACCCAAGTTTTGTTACAACAAAGTAATGGCAGATTCAAATCAACCGCATTAATGATTGGCAATAAACAGGCGGATGATATGGGAATCTGTTTGTTTGACGCAGATGGCGATAATGATTTAGATATTTATGTTGCCGCGGGCGGATACGAAAATCAGGATGGTACGCCGGCTTATGCCGATCATTTTTTCATGAATGATGGCGGTGGAAAATTTACTGACCAATCTGCAGGTTTGCCAAAATTATATGCAAGTAAATCTGCAGTTCGAGCAATGGATATTGATGGTGATAGTCGTTTAGATTTAGTATTGGGTGGTCGGGTTCATCCCGGAAAATTTCCGGCGCCCGAAAGTATTTATGTTTTGAAAAATACGTCTGCAAATGGTAAAGTCAGTTTTGCATGGTCCAAAGAATTGTCGCCGGATTCAGAAAACTTAGGCTTAATTACCGATATGCTTTGCACAGATATGGACGATGACGGAGATGAAGATATTTTGGTTGTAGGTGAGTGGATGGCGCCAATTTGGCTCGTGCATGAAAAGGGAAAGTTATTGAAAAAAAATCTTGAAGTAAATCAACCACTAACCGGTTGGTGGAATAGTGTTGCATCCGGTGATTTTGATAATGATGGTGATCAAGATTATGTGTTGGGAAATGCCGGTACGAATAGTTTTTTCAAAGCGAGTGCGCAGGAGCCGGTAAGTATTTATGGGGGCGATTTTGACGCTAACGGAAGTTACGACGCCATCATGAGTACCTATATCCCAACGCAGGTTCACGGGCTAAATAAAAAAGATTATCCGGCATTTAATCGTGAAGAAATGATTAAAGAAATGTCGGTGATGAAAAGCCGATTTACTACACATGCCGCATTTGCAGCTGCCGATATAAAATCTGTTTTTTTGGAACCCGAAATCAGAAAAGCGCTCTTCTTGCAGGCGGTTGAACTTTCTTCTGTATGGCTCGAAAACCGTGGTAAAGAACAAATGCTGGTGCATGCTTTACCCTATCAAGCACAATGGGCACCGGTTTTTGGAATTGTAACGGATGATTTTAATGGGGATGGTAATACTGATATCGCATTAAGCGGCAATGACTTTGGTATGCCTGCTGTTTTGGGTTATACTGATGCACTGAATGGCTTGGTATTAAAGGGAGATGGCAAGGGTGGTTTTATGCCTTTGGCGATTGCTGAAGGTGGCATCTTTATACCGGGCAGCGGTAAAGCGTTGGTGCAATTAGAAGTGAATGGAAAGCCCGCTATTGCGGCCGGTCAAAATGATGGATTGTTTAAAGTGTTTGTTCGAAAATTGGGTGACTTTACGCCAATTCCTTTTTTACCCAATGACCAATATGCATTGGTTACCCAAAATGGGCAATCAAGAAAAGTAATGGCAAACGCAAGTTCTTATTTAGCGCAATCGTGCAGAAAAACTTGGGTAGCTGCAAATGCACAAAAAATAACTGTTGTCAATGAAAAGAAAGAAAAACGCGTACTCCGTTAATGGATTCGTTTATCTATTACTGTTAGGTGTTTTACTGGCCTGCGGCTGTAAATCCAAAACCAATAAAAATACGGCAATTAGAGCAGCACTTGCGCAGCAATGTATGAGCACACTAACCTCAGTAATTGTACGTGATGTTGTAGCACCACCGGTTGCAAGCAGGATGTATGCTTATGCCTCTTTGGCTTATTATGAAGGGATACGTTTATCCGAAGCTAAAGCTGCATCCTTAACCCAACAATTTCGTTTATTCAAGGATTCGCCAAAGGCAGCGCCCAATGGGCAATATGATTATTCCATAGTGGCATTGGAAGCCTTTCAGTTGGTAGCTACGCAGTTGGTTTTTTCAAAAGATTCAATCCAATATTTTTATGCAACTACTGCTGCCAAATTACATGAAGGGGTAGAAAGGGATGTAGTGGAAGCCTCTATTTCATTTGGACAAAAAATTGGGCAGCATATATTGCAGCGATCCACCATCGATCATTATAAAGAAACGCGTGGAATGCCGCGCTATACCGTATTTCGTGAAACCGGAAAATGGCAGCCTACGGCACCTGATTATGTGGATGCGCTTGAACCGTATTGGGGAATGATTGCGCCTTTATTATTAGATTCAGGCGCTGCTATTCAGCCACCTCCGCCGCCCGCATTCAACATGCAAGATAAGTCAGGTGTGTATTATAAAGCAGTATTGCAAACCTATCAGGTTGTAAAACAAATTACGCCTGCACAAGACAGCATTGCCAGATTTTGGGACGATAATGCTTTTGTAACCGAACATAAAGGGCACTTAGTTTATGCTACCAAAAAAACAACACCTTGCGGTCATTGGATGAGTATCGCAGGCATTTTATCAAAAGAGAAAAAGTATAATGATATTCAAACTGCCTATACATTTGCTATTACCGCTTCCGCTATGTTTGATGGGTTTATAAGTTGTTGGGCAGAAAAATATAATAGTAGAATGATTCGGCCTATCACGGTTATTAAGGAGCATATAGATGAAGCATGGTGGCCTATATTGCAAACACCGCCTTTTCCCGAATATACTAGTGGGCACAGTGTTATTTCTGCTGCTGCAGCTACTGTATTAACCAAAATCGTAGGACCAAATTTTGCCTTTACAGATACCACTGAAATTCCATATTTACAAATGCAACGTAGTTTTTCGAGTATAGAGGCCGCATCAGATGAAGCAGGTATCAGCAGATTATACGGAGGTATTCATTATATGCACGCGATTGCTGCCGGTAAAAAACAAGGGCAACAAATTGGCGCAAAATTTTGCAACCTACATTAGGGTATTTCAAAATTGACTTATGAAAAAAATATTCATAATTGGAGGCACTACCTACGATCAAGTTGTGCAATTGGCTGCTTTTCCACAACCCTTACCGCATACCATTCATAAAGCCCAAATGCAGGAGGGAATTGGGTCTACCGGTGCCGGAAAGGCTATTCCGCTAACACAATTAGGGGTGCCTACCCAATTGTACAGTGTTGTAGGGAATGATGTTTATGGAGAATATATTTCAAATATTTTGAAAGAACTGGGTGTTCATTATTTTCTCGATAAAGATCCGGCCGGAACTGAACGGCATATTAATTTAATGGAACCCAATGGTGGAAGAATATCCATCTTTGCAACCCAATCGTCTGAAATTCTTCCATTAAATTTTAACGACATACAAAAGGCCATTAAGCAGGCTGAACTGATTGTAATAAATATTATTGCCTATTGTAAACAAATTGCACCCTTATTAAAAGATATAGGTAAACCAATTTGGACAGATTTACATGATTATGATGGAACAAATACCTATCATCAACCTTTTATAGATGTAGCCGATTATATACACCTCAGTTCTGATTTATTACCCAACTATCGCGCGCGTATGCAGGCATTTATAGCGGCAGGTAAAAAGATGGTAATTTGTACCCATGGCAAACTAGGTGCAACCTTACTTACTGCAAACGGCGAATGGTTAGAACAGCCTGCTTTTATGAAGTTGCCCCAAGTTGATACCAATGGGGCCGGTGATCATTTTTTTGCCGGTTTTTTATTTGGATGGTTAAAGCAATATTCTCATCAAAAATGCTTGCAACTGGGTGCCCTTGCGGCGGCCAAATCAGTCAGCAGTGCCCAGTTATTCGCAGCTGATTTCAATGAAAATTGGTTAGAAACTAATTGGAAAACCTATTTTTTCAACAAAAAAGATTCATTTTGAACAATTTTGATTGTTATTTGTAAGAATTTTGATCTTGTTTTTTTAAGGAAGCAGCATTTTTAAGCAAAATAACGTCTCCTTCCTAAGCCATACAGTCATATTTAGTTGTTTCACGACAAATATTTACGTGTAATTCAACTTTTATAATTTGACTGAATTACACATCTTTGCTTTTATAATGAACAGTATGCAATCAACTGCTTTAAATCAATGTAAGTATCAGGGCTTATTGGCGGTGGCTTTTATTGGAATAATGGCTTACCATCATCCTGTAAAAGATACAACAGTTGTTGCGAGCAATCCTACCAAATCTTCCGGCATTACTGTTTTACCAAAGGTTGCACCTCCATCGGTGAAACCGGTACCTAAATCAGGCAAGCCTGTCAGCTCCCCGCAAGGTTATCGCCAAGTGAAAGTGTCTATTTTTTCTAAATTTTTGTTTTAAGAAACCTTTTTTAAGAAAGTTATTTTCTGCCAAAGAAAATATTAACGGCCTCTACCCGGTTACTAACGTGTAGCTTTTCGTAGATATGATATACATGTTTGCGAACGGTTTCAGGGCTAATAAACAGTGCGTCGGCGATTTCTTTGTAGAGCAAACCCTTTGAAAGCATTTCTAAAATTTCATTTTCTCTTTTAGATAATACCTCTAAATCGCTGCTAAAACCAACCGGTTGAGCATTATTATAGCCGGGTTGATGAAAAGCCGCCACCACTTTTCGTGCAATTTGGCTACTCATGGGGGCTCCGCCGGTTTGTAATTCTTTTATCGCATCAATTAATTTGGCAGGGGTAGTTTTTTTCAATACATAACCATTTGCGCCTGCGGCTAGTGCTTGAAATATTTTTTCATCCTCTTCGTAAACCGTACACATCATAAAAAGCATTTCAGGAAATTGAGATTTCAAAGTGCGAACACATTCAATTCCATTGATGCCTCCAAGATTAATGTCCATTAATACTACAGTAGGTTTATGTATGGGAATTAAATGCAAGGCATCCTCTCCGTTGATGCAGGAGCATGACAATTCAAAGTTGTCAGACATCTCAATAATTTTTTCTAAAGCATGTCTGATATCACTTTTATCTTCTACAATAGCTACCGGAATCTTCATACGCAACAATTACATTTTAACAAAGGTAACGGCTAAT
The DNA here is from genome assembly GCA_046050225.1 of Bacteroidota bacterium. Taxonomy (GTDB): domain Bacteria; phylum Bacteroidota; class Bacteroidia; order Chitinophagales; family Chitinophagaceae; genus Ferruginibacter. The sequence continues at coordinate 9,398 of JBJOQA010000037.1, forward strand.
AACCTATTAATACTAATTAGGTATAATTGAAATATTTGTGGAAAGGCAACTAGTAGGCTACTTGCAGTAAATATTTGTCTTTAAAATGTGGTTCATCAAATATTTTTTCAAGCTCCCAAATGCGCGGTTTACATAGGCTATCAGCAATTTCTTGCGTTAGATCACCACCCTTTAAACAAATTAAACCCGATGGCTTAGCGCCCCGAATTAATGATGGTTTACTCCAGCGCCATAAATCTTTTAAGGGTGCTACCGCACGTGAAACAACCACGTCAAATTTTCGGTTTTTAATGTCTTCTGCACGGCTATGTTGGGTAGTGATATTGGTGAGTTCTAATGCAGCAGCTATTTCTTGCACTACTTTTAGTTTCTTATTAATACTGTCTACCAAATGAAATTGAACTTCAGGGAAAAATATGGCCAAGGGCACACCCGGAAATCCGCCACCACAACCTAAATCCATAATTTGGCTGCCGGATTTAAATTCAAATTGTGTAGCTATCGCTAAGGAATGCAATACATGATGCTCATAAAAATGATCCATATCCTTGCGCGAAATCACGTTGATTTTTTCATTCCAATCAGCATATAAACCTTTGAGTTGTTCAAATTGTTGCTGCTGTTTCG
>JBJOQA010000038.1:0-8021 GCA_046050225.1 Bacteroidota bacterium
CCTAACGGACAATCCAAATAGTTATTCAAAGCCGTTACATTCATTACAAATTTGCTGAGTGCATTTGTAACAAAATCTGCTTCGGTTGAATCAATTTCGGGAGCCTGCGGTTGATATTGCAAAATTTCGAAAGGCAACATTTCTTCGGGCGTAAGTGAGATATGGTTAGCTGCTAATGCTTGTTCCTGCTGAATTTCAGCAATAAACATCGAAGGTTCTAATTCTTTGCCATCATTTTTGTAGCGTGCATAAGAAATATATAAATGCTTTTCGGCCCTCGTTAATGCCACATAAAAAAGGCGTCGTAATTCTTCATCGGCCAAGGCGGCAGGTTGAGAAGAAAATAGCGTATCGGGAAATTTATAACCACCACCCGGTTTTCTTTTTTTCTCCCAAAAACCGGCATTGGCACCGGCAAAAAATACATATTCAAATTCAAGTCCTTTACTGCCATGCGCAGTGAGTAGGTTTACACCTTTGTCCGTTCCTGCTACCTGGTTCATTTTGATGGGCAATTCTTCTTTTTGCATGATATCGATGATCTCCATCAATCCTTTTAAAGTGAGTACCGGATTGCGCGCTGTTTCTTCTTTGATAAAGTCAAAAAACGCCGATAAAAGTTGAAGCAATTCTATTTTCTGATCATGCTGAAGCAAATATTGCAATACACCCGCTTTTTCTATACAGGCTGCAAAAAATTGTTGTAACGTACAATTAGGTACTAACCCAATTAATTCTTCTAAACGAGTACTAATTTTTTTTAGTCCTTCATGAATGCCCTTATCAAATAAATCTTTCGGGGCTTGGGTTGTTTTTTCGTGTAAGTATTGCCGTAAGGAACTGTTTTTATTGTTGCGTAAATTTTCATTAGATGCAACGGTTAATTTTGCGACCTCGATAGGCGGTATTTTGTAAAAATCAAAATGTAATATTTCAAACAGTAAATCATCGCTACCATAGGGATGCGTATTTTGCTCGGCATTAATAAAGCGCAAAAGCAACATGATTTTGCGAATGAATACATTTTCTAAAATATTTACATCACGTTTAGTGTAATAGGGTACTTGTAATAATCTAAAATAATTGCCTAATTCGGTTCCGTATTTATTTTCTTTATAAATCACGGCAATTCTTCCCGGAGCAACACCGGCCTTTAATAGTTCATGCACGGCCTGCGTGATTCCGATGAACTCTTCTTTTTGAGATCGGTACTCGTGTAAAATTGGAGCAACGGGGTTTTGTTTTTTTTCTGCTGCTGCTGCCTGCAGATCTTTACTAAGTCCGGGTATTTTTGAAACAAGCCGCTCTGTATTTTGATTTATTAAGCTTTTAGAAATATCTAAAATTGGCTGGGTGCTACGATAGTTATTGGTAAGTACTACGGTAATTAAGTCCTTTTCATAAGCGGTGGCAAAATCTAGCATGTTCTCAATGTTTGCACCTTGAAAGCGGTAAATACTTTGATCGTCGTCGCCCACCACAAATACATTCGGCTGATCCCAATAGCTAATGAGCAGCTCTACAATTTTATTTTGGGTACCACTGGTATCTTGGTATTCATCAACCAAAATATATTGAAACTTTTCTTGATAGTTGGCCAATACGCCTACGCCGGTGGTTTGTTTTTTGCTTTCTTCAAAAACGTTAATCACCCAATTGATCATATCATCAAAATCATAACGATTTTGTTTGCGCATCATTTTTTGATAAACCTCAAATTGCTCTACTGCGGCTTCCAGCTTTTGCATTTTCTCTGTTTCCTCCGCAATTTTATCAGTACGTACATCTCCTTTTTTAAATTCTTTGGTGGCACGTTTTGCAATATATTCATCGCGTAGCGGCAAATCGGCAATATATTGTTGAATGCATAGTTTGATATGCGCGGGTGCCCAACCTTCTTTTTTCATGGTGGCAAATAAGTTGCGCAGGTTGGCAATTTCGAAGTAAACATCGCCGCGGTATCTTTTTAGGGGATGATTTTTAGGAAGCTGGTCAATTAATTGTTTAAACAATTGCATGCTTTCTAACTCCGAAATGGGGTCGAGCGCGGATTTTTCAAACAAGGATAAATTATCCTGAATTACATCATTACAAAAAGCATGAAAAGTATAGATATTTACCTTGTACGCATCGGCGCCAATAAATTGTTGCAGCCTTCTTCGCATAGCAATTGTACCGGCATCTGTATAAGTTAGGCAAAGTATATTTTCGGGTAAAGCATCAGTTTCTAAAAGAATTTTACCAATTCTTGCGGCTAAAATTTGTGTTTTACCTGTACCCGGTCCGGCAATTACCATAACCGGTCCGTCGATAGTATTCACCGCTATTTGTTGTTGCTCATTGAGTTGCACATAAGCTTGCTGAAACTTTTGCAGCAGCAATTGTTTGTAATTCGACATAATCAAAGTTACTGTTCAGGCGCGCAGGATGTATCGGTTTGTTCTTTTTTTTAACAAAAAACTATTTAAGGTGTTATATAACAAAGAAAATAAGATGAGTAAGGTTTACAGTATAAAAACAGTGCAACAAATTCCAATGTCATTAGCAGATGCTTGGCAGTTTTTTAGTAATCCTGCCAATTTGCAAAAAATTACGCCGGATACATTGGGCTTTGAAATAATTTCAAAACACCACGGGCCGGTAATGTATGCTGGACAAATCATCGAGTATAAGGTGCGACCTATACTAAATATACCCTTGTATTGGATGACAGAAATTACGCATGTGGTGCCGATGCAATTTTTTGTGGATGAGCAGCGCTTTGGCCCGTACAGTTTGTGGCATCATCAACATCATTTTAAAGAAATACCCGGCGGAGTTGAAATGACGGATATTGTGCATTATAAATTGCCATTAGGTTGGTTGGGTGATATAGCCCAAGGGCTGATGGTAAAGAAACAATTAAAAGAGATATTTGATTTTAGGTTTGAGCGGGTAGAAAAGTTATTGGGAAAAATGCCATCCTAAATTGAACAACCATAGTGCTATAAAAAAAACCTTGAGTATTTTGCTCAAGGTTTTTTTTTAATTGTTGAAGATAAATTATCCCGGCATCCGGCTAATATATTTTTCCATTTGTTTAATCTGGTCGGCAATTTGTGGCGTAGTAGGTTTCAATGCTTTGGCTTTTCTAAAGTAATCTTTACCGGCTCTAAATTCGCGTTTTTGAATCATGATGGAAGATAGCTGCAAGTAGGCGGCTGCTTCATTTTCTTTATCAGGCAATCCTGCTTTTAAAGCAGCACGTATATAACTTTCGGCTTGTTTAACTTCGCCTTTTTGCAGGGCTAACATGCCCAATTGCAATTTATTTGAACCTTCCGCTTGTTTTAATTGACTTCCCAAAATGCCCGTTCCGTCGCCCATCAATTCTTGACTTTTTTTGAGATTTTTTTCAGCACCTTCAAAATTTTGATTCATCATGTCTAGGTTACCTTTTAGGGTAAAATAAACAGAACGAATTGGCTTGATAAGTAGTCCGGGAAACCAAATACTGTCTAGTATTTTTTTAGCTCCTTCCATGTCACCCACTTCCATATACTCTTGAATCAAGCGCATTGGGCCAAAAAGAAAATGTCCGAGAATTAATATAACTGCTAATAAATATAAAACAAAAGATGGCCAAAATCCGGCCTGAATATTAGTGAAAATAGCAATTGCCAAAAGTGCTAAACCGGCAATTAAGCGATAACGTATGATTGTATTCAACCACTTCATATATAGTAATAATTTATTTGTGTACTGTTTAAGGTGGGCAAAGATACAGTAAAGCCTGAATCTGCCATTCGATAATAAAAGGAATTATTGCGTCGATTGCTTTTAAAGTTTGAGATAGGGGCCTTTATATGAAGGTATGACCCAAAAGGGTTTGTTTTTGATTCCTAATACTAATTCGTAATAGCGTAAATTTTGAATGCCGGGAATAATGCGGTTATTTATAAAGCTAAAAAAATAGGTAAATGTAATAAGTTGATATTTAATGTTTTAAAACAAATCGCTCGTTATAATTCAGCTTGTGGCGTGGATAAAACTAATATTTAATTATAGAAAAAAAACTACAAAAGGTAATAAAAACGCTCAAATTCCGTTCAGTACTATTGAACAAATTAATCCAGTTACACATGAAAAATTTAGTGAATCGTCCTGACTTACTCAGCACCTCTTCCTCTTTTTCATCTATGCAACGTAAAAAATATTTGCAAGAGCAAGATGAAATGCGCACACCTAATCAAGGCAAAAAACGTAAGAAGAAAACCTTACAACGAAAGTAATATAGCTGAAATCCAATCCAACTAGTTATCCAAAATACCCAAATACATTCCTAAAACCAAAAAAATCATGAAAACGTATCGTTATTTAATCTTGTTAATCTTTATTGGATTAGCAGGGTCTTTAACCGACCGTTTGTATGCGCAGTGCGCTACACCCAATACGATTCAAAATCCATCTTCTGCAGTAAATGTAGGTACCGGTAATTTAGTTACCATTTCCAATTCTCAGAAAGAAAGAGAGTATGCCCAGATTACCGGAATTGTATCCGGTAGAAGCTATTTATTTACCTATAGTAGAGCAGCTTCAATTATGACGATTAGAGTGGGTTCGTATAATGGTACTGTTTTGGGTAGTGGTAGCTCAAGTGTTTTGGTTACGGCTACATCTTCAGCTGATTTATATGTTCACTACAACACGAGTTCTTGTGGTACCAATGGTAACAATAGAACCAGTGGGGTTCAGGCGGTACCGGTGATTACCTCTTTAGGTTCTGCATCCGGATGTGCCGGAACAAGTATAACCATCAACGGTGCAAATTTTACGGGTGTTACAGCTGCCGATGTAAGAATAGGCGGCACTGCTGTTAGTTCAATTACTTCTTCTACTAGTACGCAAATTATTGCAGTGATTGGCTCCGGAACTACCGGAAATGTAACGGTTACCAATTCGGCCGGAACGGGTACCAGCTCTTCTACTTTTACCGTAGGGGCTGCGCCTTCAAACCGCACGGTAACCGCACCTGGTGCTACTATTTGTACCGGGTCTAGTGTAAATATTTCGGTTGCTTCTTCTCAGGTTGGGGTTAATTATCAATTAAGAAATGATGCAACCAATGCGCTTGTTGGGAGCGCGGTAGCCGGAACCGGCGGTACAATTACTTTGCCTACGGGTGCATTGGCTACTACCACCACTTTTAATGTATTGGCCACAAATGCTAGTTCAGGTTGTACGTTAGAAATGGCAAATACGCCTACTATTAATGTTTCAGGTCCAACTGTAAATGCAGGCTCATCTGTTACAATGTGTGAGTCTACTTCACCTTCAGCCATCACCTTGTCTGGTGCAAGTTTTGGAGGCTCGGCCTCATCGGCGGCATGGTCTATCACATCAGGTTCGGGAACTTTAAGTTCTACTGCCTATACTGCAAATCCTGCAGTGGTAACCTTTACACCTGCTTTGGGATATTCAGGTACTGTAGTATTAACTCTAACAACGAATGCACCTGGAAGTTGTTCGGCTGTATCCAGCACTAAAACAATTAGGATAAATCCACTACCGAATGTTGCAATAACGGCCGACCATTGTATTGGCGGTGGTGTTATACGTTTAACGGCTTCAGGCGCCTCAACCTATTTATGGAATACCGGTCAAACCAGCACTTCTATTGATGTGCTTACAGCCGGAAATTATACGGTTACCGGAACCTCAGCAGCAGGGTGCGTTTCATCGGCCAATTATTTAACAGGAACTGAATTGGTAACCAATGGGGATTTTGATTTAGGAAATACAGGGTTTACAACAAACTATACTTATACTGCTGATATTGCAGGTAATACAGAATTGTATCCGGAAGGATATTATGGTGTTGGTACAAATGCCAATAACTATCACACGGCATTTAATGGTACAGATCATACTTCAGGAAGCGGGAATTTTATGATCGTAAATGGTATTGTAACACCGGATAGAATTGTTTGGAGTCAAAATGGGATTACAGTAACACCCAATACTACTTATTATTTTTCTGCATGGGGATTAACCTTGGTGGCAGGAAATAATGCTATTCTTCAATTTTCTATTAATGGTACCCAGGTAGGAACAACCGCCACTTTACCTGATGGTTATACTTCTACATCCGGGCCCTATAATTGGGTACGTTTTTTTGGATCTTGGAACTCAGGCTCATCTACTACTGCTAATTTATCAATTGTAAATAATCAATTAGCCGCGGGCGGAAATGATTTTGGTTTAGATGATATTTCGTTCAGTAGTTTACCGCCGGTAACACTTGCAGTAACTGCTGCGGGATCTTCGCCAACCTGTGCAAGCGGCACATTAACTTTAACACCAACCGTTACGGGTGGTAATTATCCGTTAACCTATGCTTGGTCGGGTCCGTCTTCTTATTCATCAAGTTCTCAAACTCCGGCTATTTCAGGATTGACAGCCGCCAATTCAGGTGTGTATACCGTTACCGTTACAGATAGTTACGGATGTACTGCCAGTGGTAGCACTAGTTCAATAACCGTAAATCCCTTGCCTACTATTACATTAGCTACCAGTGCCGCTGCTCGATGTTTTGCCTCAACATCGCAAACTTCAAGCGTTACTTATAGTGCAACAAGTGGTACGCCAACTTCTTACACACTCGTATGGGATGCTACCGCAAATTTGGCCGGTTTGGTAAATGTTGCAAGTACAGCATTAACAGCAGGTTCAATAACGGTGCCTATTGCCGCAAATGTGGCAGCCGGAACTTATAATGGGGCCATTTATGTAACCAACGCAAATGGTTGTACCAGTGTGGCCAATAATTTCACCCTAACCATAAATGCATTACCGGTAATGACTAGTGCAAACTCCGGAAGTATTTGTTCGGGTAGCACGCTAAGCTTTGGTTTAACCAGTTCAATAGCTTCCACCTATAGTTGGCAAGCAGCTAGCAATACCAATGTAACCGGTGAAAGCACCACTGCACAATCGGGCAGTACTATCAATAATACTTTAACCAATACATCCGGTTCCAATCAAAATGTTGTGTATTCGGTTATCCCAACTGCAACTGCTTCGGGTTGTGTTGGTAGTAGTCAAACAGTAACCATTACGGTTCAACTTGTGATTTCAAATAATACCATTAGTAGTGCCCAAACCATTTGTAGCGGAACAACTGCTGCAGCTATGACAGGCACCACCGCAACCGGTGGATCGGGTTCTATGACATATTTATGGGAAAGAAGTATTACGAGTTCTTCCTCAGGATTTTCTGCCGCACCCGGTACTAATAATGCAAGCGGATATACGCCCGGCACACTTACCCAAACAATTTGGTTAAGGAGAGTTGCTACGGCTGGTGCTTGTACAAATACATCAAATGTTATTCAAATTACGGTTGACCCGGTTATTGCAAATAATACCGTAAGCTCGGCTCAAACCATTTGTACATCAACAACTCCGGCAGCTTTAACGGGCTCAACACCTACCGGAGGAACAGGTTCTTATACTTATCAATGGCAAAGTAGTACCACGAGTGCCGCAGCAGGTTTTGCAGCTGCTTCTGGTACAAATAATACGATCAATTATACACCGGGTAGTTTAACGCAAACCACTTGGTATCGTAGAGTAGTAACATCCGGTAGTTGCAATAGCACTTCTACTGCGATTCAAATTACTGTTAGTTCGGTTATTGCGAATAATACCGTTAGCTCAGCTCAAACTATTTGTAGTGCTACCACCCCGGCAGCTTTAACCGGTACTACGCCAACGGGCGGAAGCGGTACTTACACCTACGCTTGGGAGAGTAGCACAACTAGTGCAGCGGCTGGATTTGCTGCAGCAAGCGGTACGAACAACACCATTAATTACACGCCGGGCAGTTTAACGCAAACAACTTGGTATCGCCGAGTGGTAACTTCCGGCGGTTGTACCAGTACATCTGCTGCGATTCAAATTACCGTGAATGCAGCTATTGCCAATAACACGGTAAGTGCTGCGCAAACAATATGTACAGCAACTACCCCGGCTGCTTTAAC
>JBJOQA010000039.1:0-9643 GCA_046050225.1 Bacteroidota bacterium
AATTAAAAAAAAGAGGAATTGGTGCATTAAGTATTTTCTCTGGTATGTCACACGCCGAAGTAAGACGTACGCTGGAAAATGCGATTCATGGTAATTATCGTTTTTTATATGTTTCACCCGAGCGTTTAGAAACAGCCGTTTTTAAAGAGTATTTATCTGCTTTACCCATTAATTTAATTGCGGTAGATGAAGCGCATTGCATTTCGCAATGGGGTTATGATTTTCGTCCTTCCTATATACGCATCGCTGCAATTAGAGAGCGTTTGCCGAATGTTCCGGTGATGGCACTCACAGCCTCGGCCATTCAAAAAGTGCAAGATGATATTTGCGAAAAATTAGATTTTGCAAAAGATGCCAAACGCTTTCAACAATCCTTTGAACGACCAAATTTATCATACAGCGTTTTTACAGAAGTTAACAAAGCCAATAAATTGGTTGAGCTATTTAGTAAAGTAAAAGGTAGTGCAATTGTTTATTGCAAGAGCAGAAAACAAACAAAGGAAGTTGCTGAATTATTGCAACTTCATAAACAGGTAGCCACTTATTATCACGCCGGACTAAGCCAAGAAGAGCGTGCCATTCGGCAAGACAAATGGATTAACAATGAAGTAAACATCATGGTGGCTACGAACGCCTTTGGAATGGGTATCGACAAGTCGGATGTACGATTAGTTGTTCATTATGGCATTCCAGATTGTTTAGAAAACTATTATCAAGAAGCAGGCAGAGCAGGTAGAGACGGACAACGAAGTTTTGCAGTTTTATTATCCGCCGTCGGCGAACCGCAAGATTTAGAAAAAAATACACTTCTCCGCTTTCCGGATAAAGAAGGTATTCGCAACATGTATACAGCCGTAATGAATTATTTACAAATTCCGGCAGGACATGGAGAAGGTAACAGTTATGATTTTAGCTTAAATGACTTTTGTAGAAATTTTAAGTACGATAGTTTGGCTGCAACTTATGGCCTTAAAATGTTAGAACAAGAAAATATACTCAGTTTTAATGAGTATTTTTTTCGCGCATCCACGGTTACTTTTATTTGCGACCGATCGGCGATTTACGAATTGGAGGAGGCACATTATCAATTAGACCAGGTAGCGAAGGGATTGCTCAGAAATTATGAAGGCATTTTTGAATACCCGGTTCAAATACAGGAAAAGAAATTGGCCGCATTTATTGGCATTACTGTACCGGAACTAGAACAACAACTTAAACATTTGATGGCCCTAGGCATTATACAGTATCATCCGCAAAAAGAAACGCCTCAAATTATCTTGTTGCAAAACAGGATGTATAACGACAGTTTTCACATCGATTTAACCACTTACTTCGCTCGGAAAGAACAACATGAGTTGCGTACGAAAGCGATGATAGGCTACCTATCTTACACTGGCTGTAGGAGTGGATACATTGCGCAATACTTTAATGCGCCTTTAAAAAACGATTGCCGAATATGTGATGTTTGTGTAAAAAAACAACAGCAACCCCTTACCGGAAGTGAATTTCAAGAAATGGCTGCAACCATTTTGCATCTACTTAAACAAGAAACACAAACTATACCCGACTTGTTGAAGCAAATTTCAGGTTCTAACAATGAAAAAATTTGGCAGGTCTTACATTTCTTACAAGGGGAGGAAAAAATTAGTATTTCCGGATTAGGTGATATTCAAATAAAAAATTAGGCAGTCTTAAAAATAAAAAAGGGACCAAGATAGAAATCTAGTCCCGCTTTAAAATCCAATATCCTATGAAAAACCGAAACGAAGATAGACTCATTTTATCGAGAAAGCAAAGTTTTTATCCGGTTTTTTAGAGGAAAAAGCCCTTTTATTTGTGTATTTTGGACACACAACACCACCATAATCAATTGATTTACTAACAGTTACAATCGAAAAAAAATCAAATCAAGCAGCATAGAAATAAATACTAGTTGATTGTAGTCATTTTCCTACATTTTCGATTAACTTATTCATCATCTATAATCCATTGCAATTCAATTTGTTGGATTTTTATCCAACAAAAGCTAAATTTTGCTATACAATGCAAGCCTAAACACTCCCTTCCTAGATTTGGATTAAAACCATGAAGATTTTCTTGACTTGGAAGTTTTACCACCCAATCCAAGTGCGCCCAATAAAGATCTAACAATTGTATTGCCCGCTGTACGCATCATACTTTTAACCACGGTATTGTTCGCTATCTTTTCGATAGTGGAAGGCTCTTCTTTTTTGTTGGTTTTTTGTTCGGCTTCAGCGGCTTCATTGGCTGCTGTTTTTTCTGCAGCCTCTTGTAGTTTAGCGGTTAAAATTTCATAGGCGCTTTCAGTATCTACTATTTGGTTATATTTTTTAACCAGTTTTGAAGATTGATTAATGGTTTCAATTTCGGATGGGGTTAAAACATCCATCCTACTGCGTGGCGCGCAAAGCATGGTATGAACCAAAGGAGTTGGTATACCTTTTTCATTGAGCAAGGTTACAAATGCTTCGCCTATTCCCAATTGGGTGATTAATTCATCTACCTGATAAAATTCCGTTTCCGGATAATTTTCTGCAGTTTGTTTAATTACTTTACGATCAGCAGCTGTAAATGCACGTAAGGCATGTTGCACCTTCAACCCTAATTGTGCAAGAACAGCCGGCGGAACATCCATGGGGTTTTGGGTGCAAAAGAAAATACCAATGCCTTTTGAACGAATTAACTTAATGATGGTTTCAATTTGTTGTAATAATGCGCTACTCGCCTCTTGAAAAATCAAATGCGCTTCATCAATAAACATGATTAATTTAGGCTTATCCAAATCCCCTTCTTCGGGGCAAGACGCATACAATTCGGCCAATAACTGCAACATAAATGTGCTGAATAATTTAGGGCGGTCTTGTAAATCGGTTACGCGCAAAACACTAATCATACCTCGCCCTTGTTGATCAATGCGCATCAAATCATCTACCTCAAAGCTTCTTTCGCCAAAAAACACATCCGCACCTTGTTGTTGCAATTCTATTACTTTACGCAAAATGGTACCGGTGCTGGTAGTTGAAATTTTACCATAGGTTTTTTCCAATTCTGCCTTTCCTTCATCTCCTACAAATTGCAATACCTTAATAAAATCTTTTAAGTCTAATAAAGGCAATTGTGAATCATCGCAATATTTAAATATCATCGCAACCACCCCTGCTTGGGTATCATTCAATCCTAAAATTTTGCTCAACAATACGGGTCCAAATTCACTTACGGTTGCTCTTAGTTGGGCTCCATCCTTTCCGGTAAGCGATAATAATTCAACGGGATAACCCTGGGGAGTAAAAGTTAAATTCAGTTTTTCATAGCGCTCTTTTAGTTTATCATTTTCGGTTCCGGCAGCAGCAATCCCACTTAAATCACCTTTAATATCCATCACCAAAACCGGCACGCTTGCATCGCTCAACATTTCACTTAACATTTGCAAGGTTTTGGTTTTACCCGTTCCGGTAGCACCGGCAATTAAGCCATGCCGATTTAATGTTTTTAATGCTACTTGTACTCCTGCATCGGCAATTACTTCACCATTTAAAATACCTGCACCAATTTTAACGTGCTCACCTTTAAAAGTATAGCCTGCTTGAACCGCTGCTACAAAAGATTCTTTATTCGCCATAACTGTTTGATTTACTTCGAAAGATACTAAGCCTTATTGAATTAGATCGCCAAATTTTTACAGCTACATCCCGAAAGGCTTTTAGCTTTAACAAAAAATTATCCGCTATATTAGCAAGTCCTTAACCAATTTAATTTTATTTGCTTAAAACATAATAACCATGGAAGCACCTAAACCAAAAATTCTTCTTTGTGAAGACGACACCAACCTCGGAATGGTTTTAAAAAACTATTTAGAGTTGAATGATTACGATGTAACATTGGAAAGAGACGGCCGCCTCGGTTTGGCTGCATTTCAACGTGAAAAAATCGACATTTGTTTGCTAGATGTAATGATGCCCAATATGGATGGATTTACCTTAGCTGAAGCCATCAGAGATATCAATCCGGATGTACCCTTGTTCTTCCTTTCTGCAAAAACAATGAAAGAAGATATTATTCAAGGTTACAAATTAGGTGCAGATGATTATATCACTAAACCATTCGACAGTGAGGTTTTATTACTTAAAATCAAGGCAATTTTAAAGCGCAATGAAGAATTGCACAAAGAAGAAGCCAATGCAGAGTACGATTTAGGCAAATATCATTTCAATCCGCGTTTACGCGAATTAGGCATCAATGGTCAGTTACAAACATTATCGCCAAAAGAAAATGAGCTTTTAAAGCTAATGTGCGAATACCGCAATGATTTGCTCCCTCGCGAAATCGCGCTTAAAAAAATATGGGGTAGTGATACTTATTTTAATGGTCGTAGTATGGACGTATATATTGCCAAATTACGTAAGTATTTGAAAGAAGACGATAGCATCGAAATAGTGAATATTCATGGTAATGGTTTTAGATTAGTTACCGGATAAGCAACATTATTGACTATAAAAAAAGTGGGCATCTTTAAAAGGATGCCCACTTTTTTTAATATTATTTAAAACCTAGGTAAACAAGGTACCGTTTCCTAGATTTTTGATTCTTCCTAAATGTTCATAAGCTTTTGCCGTGGCTTCTCTTCCTCTGGCGGTGCGTTGAATAAAGCCTTCTTGAATAAGAAAAGGCTCGTACACTTCTTCTAAAGTACCCGGTTCCTCGCCTACCGCTGTTGCAATAGTGGTAATACCAACGGGGCCGCCCTTAAATTTATCGATGATGGTGGTAAGTATGCGATTATCCATATCATCTAGCCCATGATCATCTACATTTAAAGCTTTCAATGAATGTTGCGTAATGCCTAAATCGATGGCACCATCATTTAAAACTTGGGCAAAATCGCGTACCCTACGCAATAAGCCATTAGCAATACGGGGTGTACCACGACTTCTGCCAGCAATTTCATTTGCCGCATCTTCGGTAATACTTGTTCCGAGGATAGATGAACTTCTTAAAATGATTTTTTGTAAAGTGCTTGCAGGATAATATTCTAAACGAGATTTAATGCCAAAACGAGATAATAATGGCGCGGTTAACAAGCCACTTCGGGTGGTTGCGCCAATTAAGGTAAAGGGGTTAAGATTGATTTGAACACTTCGTGCACTAGGGCCACTATCGATCATAATATCAATTCTAAAATCCTCCATGGCTGCATAAAGGTATTCTTCTACCACATTGCTTAGTCGATGTATTTCATCAATAAACAATACATCGTTAGCTTCTAAATTGGTAAGCAAACCGGCCAAATCACCGGGTTTTTCAATAACAGGACCGCTGGTTTCGCGAATATTTACGCCTAATTCATTGGCAACAATTCTACTTAGTGTAGTTTTTCCTAAGCCCGGAGGCCCATGAAACAAAATATGATCCAATGCTTCGCCTCTTATTTTTGCAGCCTTTATAAAAATGCGCAAGTTTTCGATGGTTTGCGGCTGTCCGGTAAAATCATTCATCTCTGCCGGACGAATATTATTTTCGAACTCTTTTTCGGCTGCACTCAGTGAAGTAGTATCTTTATTGAGATGTGGATTTGCCATATGCAAAGGTACATTAATGTTGTTCAAACAATTACCGGAATAAGAAAACAGAAAAGCGCCCTGCAGCATGCAAGGCGCTCCCCATTGGTATATAAAAGATATCTATGCCAAATTAATGGGCGGCAGGTGCTTCGTGGGCTGCCTTTTCGGTTGTGTGACCGGCAGGATGGCCATGTGATCCTACTGCTTTAACAGGAATGCCACAAGTATAAAATGCTAATACAGCCATACCAATTAATAAAATTAATGGTAATAAGATTTTTACGCCACCTGTAGTAGTCGTTTCCTGATGGTGGTGAGCTCCTTCTGAATGCGTTGACATATTGTATTTTTTTATTTTTTAAGGTCGATAAATAGTACCTGATTGAATTGAAACACAATTTTCGGCATTTTTTTGCTATTTTCAAGAGAATGGCTCTTGAAAATATTTTTCATCGCACCTGATTACCTTTTAAAAGACAAGAATGCCATTAATCAAAACTTAAGTTAACAAAAAGGTGCTTAATAGTAAGTTTGAATTAAGATGCCTAAGAAATTATCCAATTATTGGCTTTGTCAGATCGGAGGATGGGGAATGACCTTTGTTATTTTCTCCTTCTTCTATTTGTCATTATCCACCAAACAGATCGAAAATTTTTTCTTGCTTATCGCTATTAATTCAGTGCTAGGCCTATTTTTTTCGCATTTAATGCGAATCATCATTAAGGAATATAAATTTCTGCAACAACCCATTAAAAATCAGGTTTGGTACTTTTTAATTGCTACGGTGATTTTTTCATTTGTATACGCTTGCACCAATGTTGCCATTGAAAAAATGTTTGACTTGGTAGACAAACAGGATGCTCGGATGCCAATCATCAATGAAATTTTACGTGCAACTTTTAATAATACATTCTTTCTCTTTATATGGAATTTGATTTATTTCATCTACCATTATATTGAACGTAACCGAAAACAAGAACTGCAAACCTTGAAATTGCAGTCGATGGTAAAAGAACTTGAATTAAAAACGATTAAATCACATATCAATCCGCACTTTATTTTTAATGCGTTAAATAGTATCCGTGCATTGGTAGATGAAAATCCATCTAGGGCCAGAACAGCCATTACCGAGTTAAGTAATATCCTGCGTAGCAGTATGCAATCCGAAAATCTTGAAACGGTTACTTTAGAAAAAGAATTAAATATTGTAAAGGATTATCTAGCCCTTGAAAAAATCAGATTTGAAGAACGCCTGAATATTGAATTCAATATTGATGAAGACACCTTAGCACAACCCATTCCTCCAATGATGTTGCAAACTTTGGTTGAAAATGCTATTAAACATGGCATCAGTAAAAATGTAACAGGTGGTACCATCAAAATTATGTCTGATTTTATAAATGATCACCACGAAATAACGGTTGAAAATTCAGGCCAGCTTAATGGAGAAATTAATCATGACGGATTTGGCGTGCGTAGTACCCAAGACCGCTTGAATTTATTATATCAAGGAAATGCAAGTTTTTCTATTGCCAATATTGACTCGAAAACGGTACAATCTAAAGTGATTATGCCGGTTAATTTTCATTGAAAAAATTAATTGTTATGCACAAAGCTATTATTATCGACGACGAACGTTTAGCAAGAAATGAATTAAAAAAATTGCTGTTAGAACATACCAATATTGAGGTAATTGACGAGGCGGCGAATGTGAATGAAGGCATTGAAAAAATTGACGCGCTCAATCCGGATTTAATTTTCCTTGATATTCAAATGCCCGGCAAAACCGGATTTGACTTATTGCAAGAATTGGATAAAGCTCCTCATGTAATTTTCACAACTGCATATGATGAATATGCACTGAAAGCTTTTGAAGTGAATGCTTTAGACTATTTATTAAAACCTATTGAACCAAAACGTTTGGCTGATGCCATTCAAAAATTGCAGCAGGCTGAGGAAAAGGAATTGGCTGCACAACAGGCCAACAATCGAGGTTTATTAAAAGAAAATGATCAGGTATTTGTAAAAGACGGAGAACGTTGTTGGTTTGTACGTTTATCGGAAGTACGTTTATTTGAAAGCGTGGGCAATTATGCTAAAGTGTTTTTTGCCGGTAACAAACCATTAATTTTAAAATCATTAAATGCATTGGAAGAGCGTTTAGATGATAAAGTATTTTTCCGTGCCAATCGCAAGCATATTGTGAATATGCGCATGATTGAAAAAATTGAGCCCTATTTTAATGGCGGTTTATTATTAGAATTGCAAGGAGGAGAAAAAGTAGAAGTGAGCAGAAGGCAGGCTGTTAAGTTTAAAGAAATGATGAGTTTGTAGTTTTTATTGTTTTTTAATTTTGTCTGATAAAAGAAGGGGCGAATCATTGTTGATTCGCCCCCTTTATTTGATGTCAATTGACTTATCTAATCACCAATTGCAAAATTTGTTTTTGCTTATCTTTTCCAATTACTTCAAGCTGGTAAGTACCCGCTGCCATTTTTTGAATGGCGATTGGATAGGTTGCATTTCCTCCTGCATGAGCAATCGTACGATTCAAAATACTCGCCCCATTCATGGAAATTAAGCGTACTTGATAATTTCCCTGTGTTTGTTGACGTAAGTTTAATTGAATTAATCCGTTTTCTACAGGATTTGGCGCAACGGTTATAGCCGGAGTTTGTGCAGCTACAATTCCTGGTCTTTGTGCAAATACCAATTTAAAACGATTGGCAGCTTTTGAAGCAACATTCGCATCTACATTAAAGTTGTAAACAACCGATGCAGCGCTTAGGTCAACCGGGGTAGCAGTACCCAGGTAATTATCCATCAATTGAGCAGTAAGTCCCTCAATATTTAAGTTCGCAGGAATCAATTCCAATGAATAAGCTTGCTGACGCAAATTGGTTAAATTGTATTGAATTTCATCAGCACCGGAAACCTCTTTGCGTGCTTCGATAACTAAGTTTTTATTGCCACGCATCATACTTAGGTTTTCACCGGCATTGGTGAATTTCAAGGCATCTACATCATCTACTTCGTTTGCATAAGCATTATCAAAAACAACTAAACTACCATCTAAAGTTGTTTTCTCGTTATTATTGATTGTATACAAATTCGTTTTTAATTGTTGAACCAAATTCACCGGATTAGAAGGTCTAAATACATTTTGACCTACTCCTGAAACTTTAGCACTTTCAACTAAGCTGATGGTGCCGGATGTGCCGGAAGCCGCAACCATAAAGGCTTGTCCGGATTCGATTAATTTATTGGAGCGATATGGATTACCAACAGTTCCATTACCGTAGCTACCCGGTAAGAAAGGCACATAACCACCCAATCCTAATCCGTTTAACGGACTAAAGGTTTGATATGCTCCTAATGCGGTACTGCTACCTGCCTTTGGATCCCAAATGTAGAAGGTATTTGAAATTCCACCCGTTTTAGGTAATAAGGTCCAGTCGATTGCAGACGCATAGGTATTTCCTACCACTTCAAATTTTCCTGCAGCAACATTTATGGCGCCTCCATCTTCATCACCTTGATAAAGCGTACCTGTGGTGCGAAGTGTAGTTGCATTAATTACTGAAGCAGCAGAGGTTGGCGTAACTGAACGATCTCCTCTAACAAATACAAAATATCCTTTGTTGGTTTGCATAGCACCGGAATTGGTTGAAGAAAGATTCGTCCAAAGCTGTGATGCCGTATTAAATGATTGAATAGATGGCGAAACCGTTTTGTAATCGAAACCTGCAGCATTATTTAGTTGAAGGGTTGACAAACTTCCGGTGATATTCGTGCCAAATCCGGGTAAATTATTGGATGTACCAACTTGTCCTTCTTGCCAAGCTTGGTTAATGGTTTGGCTACCTTTAGTAGGCACTGACAATAAGCGCCATGCGCGTTTGCTATTTTGTGGAATATAACGTTCAACGGTTACATTACCTACGATATAATTACCAGAAGCAGAACCTGCAGCAACACGCGCGGTACCATTTATGTTTGATTTTAATGTAAGGTTACCATTTGAAACCAATTGCGCACCATTTGCCACCGTTACGGTTCCAAAA
>JBJOQA010000040.1:0-3906 GCA_046050225.1 Bacteroidota bacterium
AACCGTCATCAATAAATAAATCAACGAGGGAATAATCGCCAACAATCCTACAAAACCAATCAACCTTACGGGCAATTCACTAAAATTAAACAAGCCATTAAAAGCCAATTTAAACAAACTCCGATAAGAGTATTTGGGTTGTCCTAATAACCGAGCCGGCCGATCATAAGCAATTCCTGTTTGTTTGTACCCTACCCAACTGCGTAAACCGCGCAGGTACCTACTTTCCTCAGGCAATTGATTCAGATGCCGAACAACACGCCTGC
Source organism: Bacteroidota bacterium (assembly GCA_046050225.1). Taxonomy (GTDB): domain Bacteria; phylum Bacteroidota; class Bacteroidia; order Chitinophagales; family Chitinophagaceae; genus Ferruginibacter. The sequence goes on from JBJOQA010000040.1 coordinate 267, forward strand.
TGATTAAGGAAAAATCACCGGCATCTAACGGCATGTGTATGTTTGAAAATTTCTTTTGTAAGCGATAATATTGACGATAACAAAAGCGCTTTACCCACCCTTCTTTGCGATGATTGCGAATGCCATAAACTACATCATATCCTTCTTGCATTTTTTGAACAAAATCATTCAATAATTCAGGTGGATCTTGTAAATCGGCATCTAAAATAAATACCGCATCTGCATCTGCTGACACGTGCGCCAAACCTGCGGTGATTGCTCGGGCATGACCAAAATTTCGGGATAAGAATACTATGGAATATTTATCATTTCCGGCAGTAGCTTCTTCTAATAAAATAGGCGTTAAATCCGTGCTCCCATCATCTACCAGCAAAAAGTCGATAGTATGATTAGAGGTTGCAGCAACACCATCTAGGCGCGACAGTAAAGTAGCTACTACTTCTGCCTCATTGTATAGCGGCACTAAAATGGTTACTTGCTGAATTGCTTGCATGAAATGGAACTATTCAGCACAAAATAACTGATTTTACGCAAAAACTTTTGCTTCGCTATTAAATACTACGTCCTTTCATGGCAACCGCAATGGCCTCATCCATCACGCGTTCGGCATAAGGGCGAGAAATCGCATTTAATTCTTCTATTTTGGTGTGAATCAAATCCTTATCCGTCATGGTAAGCGACAATTGCAAAGCTTGCAAAGCAGCAGCGGTATGCGTCATTTCTTCCTGCGATAGCAGACTTGCATTTTTTTGGATAAACTTGATGGTGGTTTCGAGCAATTGCTCACCCTCGGTGCGTGCTTCTACTAAGGCACGTAAGGCGATATCTTCTTGAGCATGATTAATCGAATCCATCAGCATTTGTTCGAGCATTTCATCAGTTAATCCATATTGTGATTTTACTTCAATGCTTTGCTCAACACCGCTGCGCATTTCTTTGGCGCGAACCACTAAAATACCATCCGCATTAATCAAGAAACTAATATCCACTTTGGGTAAACCGGCTGGCATCGCCGGAATACCGGTAAGGTTAAACTCAGCCAATTTTCGATTATCTTTCACCATATCGCGCTCACCTTGGTATACTGAAATTACCATTCCCGATTGTCCGTCTTTATGTGTAGTATACTGTCGGCCTGCGCGATTCGGAATTTTAGAATTTCTTGGAATCAAAACATCCATCAAACCGCCCATCGTTTCAATACCCAACGACAAAGGCGTTATATCTAACAACAAAACATCCTTATTATTTCCTGCCAAGATATCCGCCTGAATGGCGGCACCCAAGGCAACAACTTCATCAGGATTAACTGAATCATTTACCGGCTTGCCAAAAAATTCACCAACAGTTTGTTTAATCGCAGGAATGCGGGTACTACCGCCCACCATCACCACAACATCAATTTCATCTTTTTGTAAACCTGCATCCTTTAAAGCATTGCCGCAACTTGCGATGGTTCGTTCTATCAATGGCGCAATTAATTGATTGAATGTATTTACATCAATTGATAAGGATTTTTCGAAAAAATCTTTTGTAAAAGCATCGGCGTTCGACAAATGAATTTTTGCTTCTTCGGCTATTAAACGTAGTTCCTGCGAAAGTACTTTATCAGACTTCCAATCATCGTTCAAGTCTAATTGTTGGGCAAAATATTGGGCAATTAAGCGATCAACATCATCACCACCTAAATAGGTATCTCCATTGGTGCTGAGTACTTCAAAAACGCCATCCATTATCTTCAAAATAGAAATATCAAAAGTTCCACCGCCCAAATCATACACGGCAATGGTACGATGATCATCGGCCGAAAGGCCTAAGCCATAGGCCAAACTAGCTGCGGTGGGCTCATTTACAATACGTAAAACATCTAAACCGGCCAGCTTGCCGGCATCGCGTGTAGCTTGACGCTGCGCATCGTTGAAATAAGCCGGAACGGTAATTACCGCTTTTGAAACCGGTGTTTTTAAAATATGTTCGGCTCTATTTTTAAGTTCTTTTAAAATATAAGAAGATAAATCGATAGGAGAATAAAAACGATCGCCCACCTGCACTTTCACCAAACTTTCCGTATCATCATCAATTACTTTGTAAGTAAAAAAATCAGCATTAGCTTTTAGATCATTGTAAGATTTGCCCATCAAGCGTTTTGCCGAAAAAATGGTACGATGCGGCGATTCAATTAAATGGGCTTTAGCTGCTTCGCCAACAATAGGATTATTATTTTCGTCAAAATAAACAATAGAAGGAACAAGTGAAGTGGCATCATGTTCGCGTAAGGCCACGGGTTGGCGCGTATCGGGATGAATGATGGCAATCAAACTATTTGTGGTTCCCAAGTCAATTCCCACAATAATTTCATCTTGTTGTAAACTTCCCGTTGCAATATTGATTCCTATTTTAGCCATACCCTTTTAATTTGGCTGCAAAAATACTAATTAAGCAGCGGGTTAGGCATTTGCTAGCTTATTAAATCAGGAAAATTAAAAAGCGGCAGATCTATACAGATCGCCGCTAATTGAATATTATTTTAGCTTGATTACCAACAGTTTTGCCAAACTGTACCATCATATACGCGTAATTTATTTAAAATGCCGTCAAAATAGATATCGCCTTTACCGGGATTATCAGGTGCCGTATCGCGTGGTTCTAAACGAATAACGTCGCGTACGTGCAAATTGCGCAATGGCGGATAAACATTGATACCGATATTACCATAGGTGGTGATGGTACTCGTAAATAATTGGTGAATTTCCACTTCATTTAGGGCACGATTCCAGATACCGATATCATCTAACAAACCATCGAAACCATCGCCGGTACTGGCAAAATAGCGAAGGTGATTAAAACCGAAACGAAGATTTCCTCCGGCACAATTATCAATTAATCCAATTACGGTTGCACTGGTATCTAAAACGCCATTACGATAAAATTTCATAGTAGTACTATCAAAGGTTACCACTAAATGTTCCCAAACTCCGGGGATTAACGGCTCACGATAGCTAGCTCCTTGCCAACCCACGGCTGCAACGCAATTACTGTTTATTTTTACGCCTGCAGATGGATCACCATTTACCGAATACGCTTCCCCATCCGCATTCATTGAGCCTTTATAAATAAGCTGTCCGATATCAACACTATTTGGTCTTACCCATACACTGATAGAAATTTTTCTGCATCGCAGTGAAGCTGCATCCGGAATTTCTATTCGGCTATTATTTCCATTAAAGCTATACGCATTATTTGGGCGATTAAAACGATCAAAACTTAAACTAGCATTGTACGATACCCCATGATTACCGTTACCACTGCTATCGCCTGCATTGCCGTTAAATGGCCACCAACCCACTAAACCATCTGCCGGCAAATAATTGGGAAGTGTTTGCGCATGCACCATCGCACTCACTACTAAAAGCAACATAACCGCCAACACCTTTAAAGAACGAAACATATTAATAAATTTCAGCGAAGGTATTGAAGGAAAAATGAAAGCAAGAATAATGTTTTATTAAAGGGATTGGCAAAAAAATACCCCGGCTCGTTAACCGGGGCATATATTGGCAAACAATCGCTACCCATTTAAATGGTTGGGGCAGCCTCTAAAATTTCGGCAGTTACGCCGTTGGCATATTTTTCAAAATTT